>JAAZBY010000067.1 GCA_012513595.1 Chloroflexota bacterium | reverse complement strand
TACGACCCACTCCAGACCGACACCGAGTGGATGCTGGCCCCCGCACAGAGGGTGCACCTGATCCGGGAGGGGAGATTGGTGCGGCCCTACGTGTTCGGCATGACCTGGGAGATGGATCCCAAGACCTATGGCATCTCCTACGAGCTCGACACGTCGCAGGTCCACTCCATCTACCTGTTCACCCATGGTGACCCCTACACCCTGTTGGGTCTCTTTCCGGGCGATTTGCACCTCTTTGGCGTCCATGATGGCACCGTGTTCCTTCTGGGCACCGACACGATGGGCAGGGACCTGCTGTCTCGCATCCTGCACGGCGGGCGCCTGTCTCTTTCCGTTGGCCTAATCGGTATCGCCATCTCGTTTCTGTTGGGCATCACCATCGGGGGCTTCTCAGGCTACCTCGGCGGCGTGTTCGACACCGCCTCGCAGCGCGTGATCGAGTTCATCCGCTCCATCCCGACCTTGCCACTCTGGATGGCGCTCAGCGTGGCGCTGCCCAAGGACTGGTCGATCACGCAGACCTACTTTGCCATCGTGGTGATCCTGTCGCTGGTGGGATGGACGGGCCTGGCGCGCGTGGTACGCGGCAAGTTCTTGGCCCTCCGCTCAGAGGATTTCGTGATGGCGGCGCACATCTGCGGTTCCAGCCAGGCGCGCATCATCTTCCGACACATGCTGCCATCGTTTACCAGCCACATCATTGCCTCTCTGACGATGAACATCCCGGGCATGATCCTCGGCGAGACCTCGCTGAGCTTTATCGGGCTGGGCCTGCAAGCACCGGCCATCAGCTGGGGGGTCCTGCTAAAGGATGCACAGCACATCCGCGTATTGGCCAAAGCGCCGTGGCTGCTGGCCCCGGGCGCGTTCATCGTCGTGGCGATCCTGGCGTTCAACTTCCTGGGGGACGGCCTGCGAGATGCTGCGGACCCCTACGGCCGCTAGAGAGGACTCGGCCCGCCAGGCCGCGGGCGGCGCGCCGCCCGAGTGAGGGGTGCGCAAGGAGGGGGGGAGTATGGGTTGATCCCGCCTATGGCGTTGTCAGACGCTAGGTCGGTAAGCATTGACATGCGATCGAGGAGGATCACTCACATGGCAACGCACAAGATCACGCGTCGTACGTTCATCGCCGGTACCGGTGCACTCGTTGCGGCCCACCTTGCGGCAGCCTGCGTGACCCCTGCCCCGTCAGAGCCCGGCGCCCCGGCGGCCCCCACCGCAGCGCCCGCAGCGCCCGCAGCACCGGCCGCGCCCAGCGCCCCGGCAGCCGAGTTCCCCATCGCGGGCCAGCTCCTTACTGACAAGCCCGCCGAGGCCGGCGAGCGCGAGGTCCAGCAGAAGGTCTACAACACGCCGCTCGACTACGCCGCAGCCGGCGGCAAGCAGATCACGGCCTATGGCGAAGCGCCCATGTGGGCGGAGAAGGTCGCCAAGGGCGAACTGCCGCCGATCGACGAGCGCCTGCCGGTCGAGCCGGTCGTCGTCCAGCCGGAGGAGGGCATCGGCCTCTATGGCGGCTACATGAGCATCGGCATCGCGGGCGAGGCCCCGGCGACCCACAACCCGGTCGACTATCTCAGTTGCCTGGACCCGCTCACGAACATCTCGCCGCAGGGAGACACCATCCCCAACGTCGTGCAGTCCTGGATTATCTCCGAGGACGCCAAGGAGATCATCCTGAACCTGCGCAAGGGGCTCAAGTGGTCCGACGGCGAGCCCTACACGGCGGACGACATCCTGTTCTGGTACGAGAAGGTAGTGCTGAACAAGGACCTGACCCCCACGCCTTCCTCCACCCTGGTGCGGGCAGGTGAGGTGTGCAAGGTGACCAAGGTCGATGACTTTACCGTCAAGTTCACCTTCGCCGCGCCGTATGGGCTGTTCGTCTCTTACCTTGGGCGCTGGGGTGGTCCGCGCGGCATCGAGCGGTACTGCGAGCACTACCTGAAGCAGTTCCATCCGGACTACGTCGATGCCGACGCGATGGCGGCCCTGATGAAGAAGGAAGGCTACGAGGTTTGGACCGACCTGTTCGGCCGCATGACTGGCACCGAAAACCCGGACAGGCCCACCCTCTACGCCTGGGTACCCAGCTCCTGGCCTCCGCAGCCCGTGCAGAGCTACTACCGCAACCCCTACTACTGGAAGGTCGACATCGGCGGGAACCAGCTCCCCTACATCGATGAACTGCGCTCCCTCCGCCTGGCGGATCAGAACTCGGTGCTGCTCAAGACCATCGCGGGGGAGATGGACTGGCCCAGCGGCATTCCGGGCGGCATGGCCAGCCTGCCGATGCTCGAGGAGTACAAGCAGGAGGTCGGCCTGCGCTACGTCTATGGCACCTGGATGCCGAACGCCTTCTGCAACATCATGTTCAACTTTAACCACTGGGAAGAGGCGCGCAAAAAGCTGTACAACGACGTGCGCTTCCGCCAGGCGCTCTCGGTGGCCATTGACCGCGAGGAGCTCATCAAACTGGTCTGGAAGGGCGGCGTGTTCGCCTCTCAAGTGGCGCCGCTACAGGGGCCGCCGTATCACGGCGAGTCGGAGATGTTCAAGGTCTGGACGCAGTTCGACCCGGACCTAGCGAACAAGATGCTCGACGAGGTCGGTCTGACGGCCCGCGACGCCGACGGCTTCCGCCTCGGGCTGGACGGCAAGCCGATGCTCCTGGTCATCTCCGCCACGACGGCGTGGCCCACTGAGACGCCCGAGGTCATGGATCTGGTGCGCGGCTACTGGGAGAAGGTGGGCATCAAGGCCAACGTGACGCCTGAGGACGGCACCCTGTGGGGCACCCGCCACAACGCCGGCGAGCACGACATCTCGTCGCGCGGGGCGCACTTTGGCGGCGGCCCGGTGCACCCGACGCTGAACAACAACACCTTCTGCCTGAGTGGCTGGCAGTGGGCGCCCGAATGGGCCCTCTGGCTCGATTCGAACGGTGAGCGCGGCGTCGAGCCGCCCGAGGACGTCAAGACGATCCGCGCCATCCGCGAAAAGATCCTGGCCGAGCCCGACGCTGCCAAGCAGGACGCGATGATCATGGAGGTCTTTCAGATACACATGAACAACCTCTGGTCGATCGGCCTGGTTGTCGACGACCCGGCCGTGAGCCGCATGATCGTGGTGCATAATCGCATCCGCAACGTGCCAACTCGGCTGGCCAGCTTTGAGTTCCATCCCAACGTGCCGCCCTCGTTCTTTGTGAACGAGGCCTAGGTCCGCGTCAGCGCGGGAGGGAGATGCCCGCATACTCCCTCCTGCCCCTGCGGCACCTATCCCAGCCCCAGCTTACAGAGCCCCATAGCGTGAGAGGAGCCCCAGCGTGGAGATATCCGAAGTAAAAAAGTACGTCCGCGGCCCCCTGGCCCCCGTGCTCACTGTGTACAAGCCGGGCAGCCTGGAGGTGGACCTCGACGCCATTCAGGAGAACGTGGACCAGCAGATCCGCCGCGGCATGGCCAAGGGCAAGGGCGTGCTGCTCGCCGCGGGCGCCGGAGGTGACTTTGCCCTGCTCACCTTTGAGGAGCGCAAGGCGGTTATCAAGGCCGTCGCCGAGGCGGCGGGCGGGCGCGCCACGGTGTTGGCCTGCGCCCAGTCTCCGCTGACCTCCGAGGCGGTGGCACTGGCCGTCTGGAGCCAGAAGGTGGGCTGCTACGGCATCCAGCTGAGCCCCACCTGGTACTACCCGCCCAACGAGGCGCAGATCTATGACCATTTCAAGGCCGTGGCCACCGGCATCGACATCTGCGTGATGGTCTACCACACTCCCTGGCTCGATTCACACATGAGCATGGCGCTGCTGAACCGCCTGTGGGCCGATTTCCCCAACGTCCGCTCGCTCAAGTGGAGTAGCTTCAGCGAGCATGAGACGATGGAGGGCTACATCGAGCTGGCGGCCAAGTACGCCATCATCGACAACGGCTCCGCCGTGCCGCACGGCGCCCTGCTCGGCGCGACCGGGTTCGTCACCCATCTGGCCAACGCCTGGCCCGAACACGAGGTCGCCCTGTGGGACCGGTTCGCGGCGGGTGACTTGGCCGGGGCCACCGCCGAGTTCATCGCCGTGAACTGGGTCTGGCGCAAGTTGCGCGGCTGGGCCGGGCAGACGGCCGGCGGGGGCGAGTCTATCGTGGTCAAGCCTGCCGCCGAGCTGACCGGCTTTCACGGCGGGCCGAGCAGGCCGCCGATGGCCACCTTTAGCGCCGCGCAGCGGGCTTACGTGCGCGAGGTCCTGCAAAAGATCGGCGCGCCCCTGGTCTAGCCGCGGCGCAACCAGCGCGGGAAAAAGCGGGGGCCCGGCCAGTGTTGGCCGGGCCCCTCTTCTCTCATCTCCTCCGGGCTCGGGCGCGCCGCTCCGCGCCCCGTCAGCCGCGGCGCAGCCGCCAGTGGGTGCCCATCAGGCTGGTCTTTTCCCCGGGCGCGGCGATCTGGTAGTAGATGGTCAGGATAGACCCATCGGCCAGCTCCGCAGAGGCGGGGTAGCCCAGGTCCCCGTTCGGGCCGGAGGAGATCTCTACCCCCTCGCCGCCCTCCCAGGTCGTGCCGTTGTCACGGCTGATGGCGATCACCTCCCCATAGGGCGGGATGCGCCGGCCGTGCGCCTCGAGAAGCCAGCCGTTGCGCAGGCGGATCAGGTGTGGCGGGTACCCGTACAGCGGCGTCGGGTGCGCCATCGTCCAGGTGCGGCCGCCGTCGTCCGACGCGGACTGGCGCATATAGTGCTGCATCTTGTCCGCCGGCTGGTAACGGATCAGGGCCACCAGACGGCCGCCCACCGCCTCTACCACGTGTGGCTCGTGCAGGTCGTCCATCGACTCGTCCGCCGGGATCGGCACTGACCCGATGACCTGCCAGGTACGGCCGTCATCCCGCGATTCCTCCGCAGTAATGGCGGCCTGCTCGCCAATCTTGCCCCGGCCCACGTAGAGCAGCCGGCCATCGGCCAGTTGGATCGGCCCGTGCGGCGCGGAGCCCACGGTGCGCACTGGCTCGTCCCAGGTGCGCCCGCCGTCCTCGGAACGGCGCGTCCAGTTGCCCAGCCAGCGGGCCTTCAGCTCGGGCGTCACCGAGCGGATCTTGTCTGCCCAGCCGTCGACGGTAGCATCCCCGTAGCTCTTGCGCAAGCGGTCGGCCCACTCGGCAAAGGCCACCGACGTGAACCAGGCGATCAGAAGGGTGCCGCGGGCCGTCTCAATGATGCCCACATCACGGTCGTCGATGGGGCCATCGGTCACCGTGTGCGGGGCACTCCAGGTGACGCCGTTATCCTGGCTGCGCACGATCTGCGTCTTGCCCCACGGGCAGACGTGCTCATCCCGATCGCCAGAGAACCCCACGATCAGTTCGCCGTTCCTCCTGCGCACGATGGTCGGCCAGCCGATATAGCGCCCGGGCTGCCGGCACAGGACGCGCGTGGAAAGAACCTCGACGCTCCATTCCGCCATGGTAACCTCCCGTCTGCTTGCGTTGGCCCTGCCTGAGAGTACCTTGTGGGCAATAAGGCGTCAAGATGCGAGCGCCGGCTAGTCGCTCGCCTCGAGAAGAGACACCAGGCTCTGGATGTAGTAGAGGTCGCCGGTGGCAAACCCGGGCACATCCAGGTACTTGGCCAGCTCGGCATAGGGCTCTTGCAGGATCTGGGCCTTGGCCTGGAACATGGCGTTCGCGTCAAAGAGGTGGTGGATGGCGCCCTCTTTGTAGCCCTGATCGTACCCCGGCACGAACCAGTAAGGGGTGATTCTGTCGTACTCGGCCACCGCCTGCGCGACGAGGCCATAGGCGTGGGCGTGCAGATAGTCGCCCAGTTCGGGAACCATGTACAGAAAGTTGCGGGCCACGTTGAGGGTCACATGGCCGGTATAGTAGCCGGAATAGGGCGAGTCTTTCGAGAACGTCGCCGCCCGCAGCCCCAAGAGGCGGTTGAGCTCGGTCCGTATCTCGGCCGACTCGGGCTCCCCGGCCATAGTTTGCAGCCCCAGGTAGCCCAGGTACCCGGCGATATACGCGTTGTGGATGTAGGGGTGGTAGGCATAGGTCCCCGGGGCCGCCTCGGGAGCGAACAGGTCCACCGTCAGGCCGGGGCCACCCCGCGCCGTGCTGCCCGTCCGCAGGATCAGGGGCAGGTACAGCCGGATGGAGAGGGGCGGTTCCTCCGTCGCATAGATGCTGTCTCGCGTCGGGTCCACGATGGGCATCTTGCCCTTGACCCGGGCAAAGATGGCCGCTGCCCCGCCGAACTCCTGGGCGTACTTCCACAGCCCGTACACCCCGTAGCGATAGTCCCAGCTGGAGCCGTAGATGCTCGCCAACGGGGCAAAGGCGTCCATCTTGGCCTCGACCTCTGGCGGAAGCGTAAAGGCCTCGCGCGCGGCGCCCTCCTGCCAGCCGATATGCACAAGCCGCCCATAGTCGGCGTACTCCTGCTGCAGATAGGTTCTGGCCTGCGCCCGCAGGTCAGCCGGCAGGTAGGGCAGCGCGCGGATGAGCGTGTAGAACGTCTCGCCGGGGTTGTGAAAGTAGTGGGCCAGGTAGCTATTGGAGTCGTGCCCCAGGATATAGTCCTGCAAGCCGGAGTTGTGGTACCCGGGGCGCAGGTGCCCCGCCGCCACCATGGCCGAGATCTCGCTCGCCAGCCGCTGTCTGACGGCCTCTCTGCCCAGCGTCGGCCCGCTGGGCGCCGCCGAGACCGCCGCCACGATCTGCAGAGACACCGTGCTCCCGGTGGGCCCAAAGGCCACCAGGGCGTTCCCGAGCACCTTGTACAGCCGCCCCCGGTACGGCACCAGAGGGCTCTGCACACCCCCCGGCGTGTAGATGCCGTTCGGCCCGCCGAACACGCCGTCGGTGCCCGTCTGCCCGGCGGGGGGCTCATAGTACATGACGTCGTACCCCGGGATCAGGGTGGGAAGATTGTAGTCAAAGTACTTGCGCTCGTGGTCGGGCGCGCCCACCGGGCTGGTCAGGTCGACCGAGCCCCCTTCCCGGTCGTTGCAGCCGGACCAGTAGAGCAGGTTGCCGCCCGCCGAGTAGGACTCGGGCTCGTCCACGGCCTGCCAGTCTGACGAGACGCGGCTGATGAACTGCGTGCCGAACTTCCAGCCGGAGACTTGCCCGCCGGGGATGTACGGGTCGTAGCGGTAGTCCTGCTGCTGATACAGAACGCCATCGCCGCCCACAATCGCGGGGTAGCGGTTGCCGGAGTGCGTGTGCGCCCACAGGATCGGGGCGTACTCGGGCAGGCCGTCCGAGTCGGTATCCATGGTGAACTCGGCGCCGGTGGCCCTGGAGAGGACAAAGTAGGTGCGCCGCCAGGGCATCTGTTCATAGTACTGCGCCGCGGCGCTGGCATCGATGGTGACCGTGCCGGCCACCCAATCGCCCGGCTCGGTGCCGAGAGGCCCGAGCCACGTGCCGCGCACGGAGCCGCTCGGGTAGACGGCATCCTTATCAAGCAGGTTGTTCAGGTAGCCGACGCTAAGGCCCGTCGTAAACCCGTACGCCGAGCTCCCGGCGAACACAACATAGTCCTTGTAGATGACCGGCCAGTAGGAGTGAAAGCCCGCCCCAAGCAGCTTCTGCGACTTCCAGACCAGGCCCCCGGCGGTCGTCAGCGCGTAGGCGTAGCCATCGTTGGAGGCAAAGTAGATGGTGCCGTCACGGTAGGCCGCCGAGCAGCTCAGCGGCCCGCCCGTCGCGTACTTCCATAGCAGGGCACCGGTGTTCGCGTCCAGGGCGTACAGGTAGCCGTCCCGGTTGCCGGCGTACAGCCGACCATCGACGACCAGCGGGTTGGTCTCAAAGCCTGCCCCGGCGGCGAACGTCCACCTGACGCGGTCGTTGATGCGGACGCCGTCGCGCGTCGGCAGGCCGGCCACGTCCGGGTTGGCCTCGATGGCGTGGATCAGCCGGTCATAGCCGCCGACGTACAGGGTGTTCCCCGCCACCGTGGGCGAGTGCCCCAGCGGCATGTCCGTCGGGTACACCCAGGCCACCGCCCCCGTATCGGCCCGGAACGCATAGAGCCCGTTGGCGGTCGAGATGTACAGGAGGCCATAGGCCGCGATCACCTGGATCTTGGGGTTGATGTAGGGCTCCAGCGGGCGGTACCACACGGGATGGAGAGCACCACGGACCTCCTCCGCCACCCACGAGGTCCGCCCGGGGTTGGCGGCGAGCATCGACCAGGACGTCTCCGGGTCCGCCTCCGGGCCCTGAGCCTGGGGCATCGCGGCCGGGGCCGCCTGGCCGCCCGCGGCGACAGCCCCGGCCGCCGCCGGGCCTGAGCCGCCCACAGCGATCGCCAAGCACAGCAGCAGCACCGTCCGCAAAGGAGCCACTCGCGTGGCATGAGCGGTCATCGTTTCCTCCCAAGTGCCTCACGCCCACCGGGCGCACCCCGGAGCGGGAACGCGAGGCTGCCACACAGCGCTCAGCGTGCGCCGCCGGCCGGCCCGGCGCTGAGCGACACCTCCGTCAGGGCGGCGGCGTGCTCCTCCCACACGCGGCGAGCAAGCGCCACCTCGCGCCCGCACTGGGGGCAGCGCAGGATAACGGCGTCCGCGCTGGCCTGGGCGCCTGCTAACCGCCGGCCGCACGGGCACACAAAGCCACACACGCGCGCCGGCACGCCGCACACCAGGGCATAGTCGGGCACATCATGCGTCACGACGGCGCCCGCCCCCACCATGGCCCAACAGCCGACCGTGGCGCCGCACACCACCGTGGCGTTGGCGCCGATGGACGCCCCTCGGCGGACCCGCGTCGGCGTCGTCGTCCAATCGCTGGCGACCTTGAGCGAACCGTCCGGGTTCACCGCCCGGGGGTACTTGTCGTTGGTAAAGACGCTGTACGGCCCGCAGAACACGCCGTCCTCCAGCGTCACGCCCTGGTACACGGACACATAGTTCTGGATCTTGACGTGGTTGCCGATGCACACGTCCTTGTCGATGTAGACGCCGCGGCCGATGACACACCCCTGGCCGATGCGGGCGCCCTCGCGGACCTGGCTGTAGTGCCAGATGACGGTGCCGTCCCCGATGGCGCAGGCCGCCGACACGTCCGCGGTCGGATGGATACGTGTGGCCACGATGGAGCACTCCTCTCTACGCTGGGGCGCCCGGCTCAGACGATGGGGATGTGCAGCCTCCGCGGCGGGGCCGGCGTGGCCCTGGGGGTGCCCGTCGCCGCCTCGCAGTACAGCGCGTACGACTTGATCTGTTGGGGAGCCAGCGTGTCGGCCAGGGTACCCGTCAGAGGCGTCTTGTCTCCGGTGGGCGTCTCTATATGTGTCACGTTCTGCATAGCCACGAGCGGCTGCGATAGGGACAGGGTGAAGCTGGCCGCCTCCGCGGAGAGGTTCCAGACGCGGGCGATGACGCCACCCTGCGCGATCCCGTCCTCCGCCGGCTTGAGCGCCCAGAGCAGCACGTTGGGGTTCGAGAGACTGAGGAAGGCGTGCACCGCCGCCGGGTAGGCAGCGCCCCCCGTCACCGCACCGGTGAGCAGGGGGTTCTGGTGCTCCAGGGCGAAGCGCATGGCCTGGGCAGCGTCAAAGCCAGTGTGCGTCTGCAGCGCAAACCGCTGGAGAAAGTAGGTATCGCCGCCCTGGTTGGGCAGCCCGTTGGCGCCGTTGGCGACGCGCCCGCCGGCCAGCACGTTGATCTGCGGGGTGCGCGTGTCGAGGCTGGTGACGGTGCTGTTGCCCAGGCGCATGAAGGCGCAGTCGGCGTTGGAAAGCGTCACCCCGTAGCCCCCGCCGCTCATGTCTGCCAGGTGGTTCAGCGTCAGCCAGTCGTAGCGAGCGTTCCGCGGGGAGTAGTGCCCGCCATCGGCAAGCAGCCGGGCGCAGATGATAGCCCCGACCTCCTCGTGCCAGGTGGTGGGGGCCGACACGGCCAGGCCGAAGGCCCAGGTCAGTACATCCTGGAAGCCCTGGGTGATCTCGTTCTCGATGGCCACCCGCCCGATCTCGGCGAACAGCGTGACCCTGGTGGTGTGGGCCACGGGCCCCACCGCCGTCGCCCGGAGGGTGACCGAGACGGGGCCGGCGTTCTCGACCTCGAGGAGGCCGGTTCCGCTGCCCAGATCGTTGGCGAACCGCCCGCCCACTTCGCGGACAAACTCGCGGCCGGCCAGGGTCTTGTCGACCAGGCTGGTGATCGCGCCGCGGCTGGCCACGGTCAGCCTGTAGCGCGCGTTCTCGATGCGGCCACCGGCCACGGCCGCCGCGTCCGGGGCGGTGGCCCCCGCGCCAGGCTGGACCTCATACACGCGGTAGCCCATGGCGGGGACGTTCTTGGCCAGAACGCGCAGGAACGTGCGGTCGCCCACCGTCACCCGCTGGGACGGCAGCCTCTGGCCGCTGCCAAGGTCGATCACCTGCACGGGGCCCTCGTCGGCGTAGGGGAGGTCGGCCACGTCGGTGCGCGCCCAGCTCAGAGGGTTGAAGGCGTAGAACCGCGGCGCGCTGCCGCTGCGACGGATCAGCCCGCCCAGGCCGCTCTTGGCCGCGGTCTGCAGGCCATCGACGTAGGTTTCGACCTCCGTCGCGAGGTCGCGCTGCCAGGTGATGCGCTTGGCCACGACATCCCCGGAGCGGTTCACCATGCCGAGGTTGTGCTCCGGGTAGAGGCCCAGGTCCATCCAGGCCCGCTCGCGCGCGGCACTGTCGATGGTGGCCTCGAAGGTCGGGTCGGCGAGGCACGCACAGGCTGCCAGCGCCTCGGCCCCGCGCAAGCGCTCGACGGCCCGCCTCACCCGAGAGGATACGCCCGACAGCGCCGCAGCGTAGAGCTCCCACTCGTTGCCAAAGGTGCAGGCCTGCGCGGGCAGCTCGGGCCCGTAGGTCTCTTCCAGGTCACGGAAAAAGTCGACCATGTTGGAGACGATGACCCGTCGCTCGGCGGTCGACTTGGCTTTGGCCGCCGCGACGCAGTCCTGGTTCATGGTCTGCGTGTTATCCCAGCCCTGGCCAAAGGTCCCCACCACGCGGAAGGGGTAGCGGGCCAGGAAGGTGGGGTCGCTATCCACATAGTCTATGATGGAAGACGGGCTCCACGCCTCCGCATAGCCGCCGATCCCCTGGTTGGTAGCGAGCATCGAGTTCCACTTCATCAGGATGCGGCTGCCGTCGGGGCCCACCCACCAGTACAGCTCGTGCTGGCGGTCTCCGGGGGAGGGCACTTGCGTGTCGCAGCCGCAGATACCCTTCCACGAGTACCTGGCCCCCGCGCCGGCCCACAGAGCGCCCAGCCCGTAGGGCAGAGTCTGGTTCTCGATCTCCTCGGCGAGTGGGATGCGCAGCCCGTAGCGCCGTTCCAGCCGACCCGCGTAGTACATGCCGCGCAGCAGGGCCTCGGCCGGCATCCCTCCGGAGCAGACCACCAGCGGGTTCAGCGGAAAGCTGATGTGCCCATCGCGCACGCGCGCCATCAGGCGCTCGAACTGCGCGGGGGTGCGGTTCCGCTCGTAGGTCCAGATCCAAAAGCTGCCGTCGCAGTGCCAGCGACTCTGCCAGTCGGGCAGGTCGGCCGCGGTCGCGTCGGCCCGGTCCAGGTAGTAGTCGAGCATCTCCAGGAAGGCCTGCTGGTAGGCAGAGTCGGAGGCGCTCCAGAAGTAGTCGGTGTGGTCGTCCGGAGCCAGGTAGATGCGCTTGGGCAGCACCTGCGCGGCCACGGGCAGGGCCAGCCGCCAACGCGCGGCACTATACAGGCCGCCGCCAACGAGCGCCAACATCCCCCGCAGGAACTCCCGCCGCCTGATCAAGGCCCAGCGGCGCCTGTGCACTCCCAGCCTCCCCTGCATCCCCACCCTACGCGCGGTCATCGGCCCGCCTCCCGGAACGCATAGATCCCGCAGAACGACTCGAGGCCCGGGCCGATCTGGGTCGCTTCGGCGGCCAGGTACGCGCCCAGCTGCGGATGGTCCTGCAGCTCACTGCTGCTAGAGATCACCAGGAACTCGGCGCCCTGGCTGCGCAAGGCGTCCAGATGGGCGGCATCCTGATCATCCTCGGCCAGGCTCCAGCCGTAGCGATCGCAGTTGAAAAGGATAACCGGATCCTGGTAGTTCCGCGGGCGCCCGTGCTCCTGCGACGGCACCAGCGAACTGACCACCACCCTGGCCTCCTTGGGCACCAAGGCGCTGACGGCCGCGGCACACTCGACCTGACGCTGCGCCCACCCGTTCTCCATGGCGCCAACCCGCTCGTCGTAGAACATGCCAGCGACTACCAGCATCGACACGGCCGCGGCGATGGCGATCCAGCGCCTCACGGCGGCGTAGCGCCCACCCTGCCACAGCCACACCATGCCGAGGCCAAAGCCAAGGCAGGCGAACGGGATGGAGAGGAGATGATAGTGCACCGAATACCACTTTTCGGCGGCCCGTGCGACGGCCAGGTAATAGATCACCAACGCCACGGCGCCGTAAGTGATCAGTTGGTACTGGCGCCTCCGCACGGCAACGCCTAGGCTGATCAGGAAAGGCAGTACGCCCAGGCCGCCAAAGACCCACTTGGCCTGTAGGCGCACCGTCGAGATGTAGAAACTGGGGGACAGCCAATAGGTCAGGTCGCCGAACTTGGTGTCGCCCTCTAGGATGCCAAAGGTGTTCCCATACTCGAGGTAGATGCGGTGTGCGTGCCAGTACCACCAGACGCCCGGCACCAGGCAGAGGAGCGCCAAGCCCCACACCAGTGGCCGCCGCAGGAAGGCCAGCCCGAACCGATGCAGCCCCAGGGCCGCGTACACCAACCCGAGCAAGAGCGCCGTCGGCTTGATGAGAATGGCCAGGGCCGTGCTGACGCCGCACAGGAACAGGAGCAGGGGCGAGCCCCCTTCCAGCCACTCATAGAAAGCGTACAGGCCGGCAATCAGGAAGAACAGCAACATCGCCTCCGGCATG
Organism: Chloroflexota bacterium; assembly: GCA_012513595.1. Next base: position 5,895 of record JAAZBY010000067.1, on the reverse strand, counting down.
TAGGCGACGCTGTAGCGAATCGAAAGTGGGGCAAACGACACGAAAAAGAGGGCCCATAGCGCTCCCTGAATCCCGAACATCCGCCGTGCAAAGGCATAGACGAGCATACCAGAGAGGACAAAGAACAGCAGGGATAGAAGCCGACCAAAGTACAGGTGCTCACCCCAGGCGGCGTACATGGCTGCCGTCAGCAGTGGGTAGATCTGGAACTCGGTGGCCACGTACCCCGGCCCGGTGCCCCCCCAGTACACCTGCGGATAGAGGATGCGGAACCCGTTACGGAGGAAATGACGCGCGATGCCGGCAGTATCGGATTCTCGCCAGGCATCGTTGGCGTAGGTGAGGGGAGTCCGCAATAGGGGAACGCGAATGGCAATCGCTACAACAAAGGTGACTGTGGCAAGGGCCAGCCACAGCCGTTCATGCGCAACATATACATGTCTCACGCGATGCGCCGCAACCGCCATACCTGACATACGGCACCTCCCCCGCCCGGCAACCCTGGTGTCTCAGGGCACTGGGCCGAGGATGGCCTAGCGTGAAGCATATCGGTAGAGATAGCGTGGCCATCCACTCTCAAACCTTCCGGGCAGAGCCCGCAGCACTCGGAACCGATCACCCAAGTCGGTCTCTAGGACATAGTCCTCCTCGAGAAACGCCGTCACCGGGTACGCGTCCAGCGGCAGGTTGGCCAGGATGTAGGCCTGACCGGTCGGCTCCAGCGCGGGGCGCAGCAGCGCGCGCACGAGCGGGGCGTTCTGCGTGTCGCGCCCCGGGCCACGGACGAGGTCTTCCAGGGCCACCCAATGCGCTGCGGGGTAGAGCGTATAGTCGGCCCGCAACTGGCCGAGGGTTGGCGCGTATACCGGCCCATCGAGGCTCCGCAACACGGTCACGAGATCGGCGTAGGCGGCACCTGCCCCGGACGGCACGATCACGTCCGCCGGGTTGTAGGCCAAGAACGCCAGACTGCAGGCCAGCGCCGCCAGAGGCAGACGGCTCTGCCAGCCGGTTACGTGGGCGGCGGCAAACGCGTGCAGCGCCAGCGCGCCCAGCAGGATGAGCCAGGCGCCCATGGCGATGAACACGTTGTTGGAGGAGCCGCTATCCAGGGCACCCATAAGGGCCGTCAGCGCCGCCATGATGCCCTGCACCTGCCAGATGCTCACTCGGCGCGGCCGCCAGATTGGCGCCGACGCCAGGCCGTAAAGCGTCGCAACGGCCAGCACGGGGTAGGACTTGGCCACGAACACCGCTAGCCGGCGGAAAGTGGCCAGGCCCAGTTCCGTCCAGGCGGCCGGCACCCGCCAGGTAAAGTAGTGTAGATACGGCCCAAAGAGGCGCGGCCCCAGGAACAGGTAGGCCAGCGGCCCCAGCACGATCGCCACTGCCCACGACGGCCAGGCGCGACGGAGCCCGTCGCGCCACGTGACGTACGCCAGCCCCCCGATCACGAACAGCGCCCCGTGCTGCTTGAACCAGAACGCCGCGACCAGGACGGCGACTCCCCCCCAGGTCGCCGCTCTCGAGCGTTCCTTCTCCAGCAGATAGGTCCCCAACAGGGCGGCGCCCAGCAGCCAGGAGTCGGAGTGGGCCGTGTCCAGGTAGGCATCCATAACGCGGTACGCCGCGGCAAAGAGGCCCACCGCCAGCCACGCCCACCAGGTGGAGCGCGTCTTCTCCCGGACTACGGCGTACAGGATCAGGGCGCTGAGCGCCCATCCCAGTATGGCCACCAGCCGCAGGGTCGGCAGATCGGCCCCCAGCAGCCACCCGAACGGGACCGCCAGCACATAGTAGAGGGGATTGTAGGCCAGCGGCACGTACTCGGGGGTGGGCGCCGGGTAGATCGGCTGCCCCGCCATGATCTGGCGAAAGTGCTGCAGGACGGTGCCTTCCATCAGGTCCAGGTGGAGCGGGAAGGTGACATGGTTGGCGCAGAGAAAGGCGACGAACAGGATGTTGGCGCCAGCGGCCACCAGGAGCGCGGCGCGCGCCACGCGCGCGGCCCCCTGCCACCGCCCGGCCGCCAACACTCCCAGGGCCAGCAGGGCGTAGATCACCCGCAGAACGTCGGCTACCTGCACGGCTCACTCCCCAGAAAGGGCTTGTGCCACGGTCGCGGCGACCAGGCGATGCCCGGCGGCGGTCCAGTGCATGTTCTCTCGCTGGTAGGGGCACTCGGGCGCCGCACGGAGCGCCTCGCGCAGATCGAGATACTCGAGGCCCAGTTCCTGCGCCAGTTCGCGGGTCACCCGTTGGGGCTGGTCCAGGTCGAAGCGAGCAGCATCCCCCAGATCTGCCTGGCGCGGGTAGTAGGCCAGCGCGTCGACCGGGCAGACCTGCACCGCCGCCGGGATCCCGACCAGGACGACCCTGGCCCCGATCTGCCCGGCCACCGCGCGGACCTCGGCCAGCCGCTCGGCCACGATGGCCCGACCGCTCTCGGTAACGGCGGGGCTACCGCGCTCCAGCGTTGCCAGGCTGGCCAGAAGATAACCGTAGGGGGCCGGCTGCCCGCTGAGCCGCGCCCGCAGCGGCTCCACCAGCCGTAGCCGCATGAGGCGGCGCAGGTGCGCCAGGGAGAGGATCGCGCCCGGGCTGTTGGCATCAGCACGGCCAAAGCCGATCGAGGCGCGAAAAGCGTCATCGGTCGACAGGGCATCGTGATAATCGTTGACGAAAAAGCCGATGAGGATCACGTCCGGCTGGTAGATGGGGGCGTACTTGCTGACCACCGCGGCGTACTGGTTGGGCCCATAGCCGGTGACGGCCAGGTTCAGCACCTCGGCCCTACGGTCTGCCAGCAGCCCCTCGAGCAGCCGTGGCCAGGCCTGGTCGGTATCCACCCCCTCGGCACTGGTAAAGGCGTCGCCGACGGTCATGATACGCAGGGTGCCCGGCGCCCTGGCAACGGGATACTCGGGCCCGGGGAAGCCCAGGGCATTGGCCGTCACCCAGTAGTCGTAGCCCTCCCAGCGTAGGTGCGTCGTCTGCCCTGGTCTGAGGTGCCAGCCGAGCTCGGCGTCCTCCTCCAGAGAGGGGCGCTCTCCCCAGCCCATGACCTCCTGCGGGTTCCGCCACCGCACGACCAGCTCGGCCCCCACGAGCAGGCAGAGCGCGGCCAGCGCCCAGGCCGCCAGCCTCAAGGCCGCGCGCAGAGTGCCTTTGGCCCGCACCAGGCGCCTCCAGGTGGTCATGGCCAGCGCCGTGGCCCGCTCGAGAAGGATCGCGCCGCCGGCCGTGGCCCCCGCGGCCAGCGCCGCGCGCGCGCCGGCCTGCACAGCCCCCCCGGCCAGGCCGGCAGGAACCAGAAACAGGAGGAAGGGATGGTGCAACAGGTAGAGTGGGTAGGAGTGCGCCCCCGTCCACTGCCCCAGCCGTAGCGCCACGTTGCTGCGCCCCTCGTAGCGGCGCAGCCAGCCCATCAGCAGCAGGAACAGCCCTGCCCCGGTAAGGAGCGGCGCCACCGTCATGCCGACGAGGGTCAGGGCACACGCTGCCCCCAGGGCGTAGGCCAGCGCCGCCAGCCACGTGCTTGCCGCGGCCCGCGGCCGCGCCCCGGGCGCGGTGCGCCTCTCATGCAACCAGAAGGCCAGGCCCATCCCGAACAGGAACTCGGGCAGCCGGGTGACCAGGATCGCCCCGCGTTGCCAGGCGTCGAGGTAGGCGGACTGCTGGTGAACCAGCCAAACGAGGCCGATCCCCCGAATGAGCAGCGAGGCCACCCCGATGGCCACTAGAGGCCGCCAGGGCCCGTAGCGCCTGGCCAGGTACCAGAGCAAGGGGTAGGCAAGATAGAGCTGGAGGAGCAGACCCACGTACCACCAGGCTGGCGCCAGGTAGTAAAAGAGCCCCGGCGTGGCGCGCAGCCCGGCCAGGCTGGCCAGCAGCATGCCCCCCCGGAGGCGGCTCGCATCGCCGAGGAGCACGATCCCGGCCACTACCACCAGGTGTGCCCCCCACCAGAGCGGGTACACGCGCGCGGCCCGCCGGCGGTAAAAGGGCACCAGGGGTAGGCGCGCCCCGGCATCACGCGCCAGTAAACTGATGGTCAGCCCCAGGCCACTGGCCACTAGAAATAGCTGCACACCCTGGTCCCCGGCCCAACCGACGTAGCGCAGCAGGTTGGCGGGAATGGTCCAGGGGCCCAGCACTGCCAACGGGCGCCACTGGGCGATCCGCTCAGCCAGGGCTGGCCAGCCGGCCGTGGGGTTGGCCGCGTAGGGGTAGCCAAAGAGCTGCTCGGAAAGATGGTTCAGGAAGACCAGCACGAGCGCCACGGCCTTGATCAGGTCGAGCCACTGCCAGCGTTCGCCTCCCGGCGTGCCGGAGGGCTGGGCGTCATGAGACGCCGTCTGCGTCAACACGTCCTTCTGCAATCGGTGCCGACAATCTATAGATGTCGTAGCGCCATTCCCCCTCGCCTACCGAGCCCACTAGGCGCGCGTTCTGGCGCAGGTAGTCCATATCGTACGCGCCGAGCCACCGGGCAAACCAACCCACCACCACAAACGTCGGACGATGCTCACGGAAATAGTCCTCGCCGAGGGCATAGTCGTGCGGCCCGCCCCGGTAGATAGCGGCATGCGCCGGCGCCAGCAGCGACTGGTCCGGGTAGTGAAACGTGACTGTCGTTAGGATGCCCAGCTCGCGCTCCCAGGTGTCGACCACGGCGCCGCCCTGCGCCAGCGCACTCAGGAGCGAAGCAGCCTGGTAAGGGGCCTGTAGCTGCGGGATCCGCCGCGGGGCACTGCCCAGGCCGGCCCTGTCCAACACGTCGATGCGTACCAGGCTCTGGAACTGGCCCGCCATCAGCAGGGTCATCGTCGCAACCGCCACGAGCGTGCCCAAGGCCAGGGTGTCCTCCAGGGCGAGATGCTGGCGTAGGCGCAACGCCTCGGCAACGTGGCGCCGCAGCGTTGGCGCAGCCCGCACGAGGGCCTGCAGCAGGTCCCCCAGCATCTTCCCGACCAGGATGCCCAGGATGGCAAAGGCCGGCAGCGCATAGTGAGACCAGGGATTGCTGATCAGCAGATAGTATGACAGCACCAGGATTACAAAAACGATCAGAAAGTGCAGCGACAGGTCGCCATTCTGCTTGCCGGCCGCGATGAGGCAGGCGTAGGCAAAGCCCGGCAGAAACCAAAAGTAGTAGAGCGGGCCGCTCGCACCGACGATGGAACGCAGCGCGTTCAGCGACGTGGAGGGGCTGAACCCGCTGGTACGGGCGCCCAGCTCGGCCAGCTTGGCGGCGTTCTCGCGAAAGGTGGGCATTCCATAGTATAGCATCTGCCAGCCCCACCAGGCCGCCACGCAGGCCAGCGCTGCGGCCGCGGCCACCAGCAACCCCCGCCAGGCGCCCGTTCGGTAGTGGAGCAGGTCCAGCAGGGCCAAGAGCGCCACCGTGCCCAGGATCGTGATCAGGTAATGCGACTTGGTAACGATCGCGGCGCCCCACAACAACCCGGCCAGAAGGTGCCGCACTCTGGGCTTTCCACAAGCCCCGCCGGACCACACCAGCCAGCCGGCCAGCAGGAATCCGAACGCCGGGATCTCCCCCAGGGCCTGCCGCCCCCAGTGGATAAAGTTCACGGTGGGGGAGGAGACCATCAGCACCGTCCCCAGCCAGGCCGCTCGCCTGCCAAACAGCCGTCTGGCCGCCAGGTAGAACAGGGCCAGCGTGCCCAACGCAAAGGCCGCCGCCACAACTCGCCCCGCCAGGAGCCCCACACCAAACAGCCGGAAGGTGAGCGCAATCGGCAGCAGCACCGTGGGCCCCACGCTCTGCACCGGGCCGAACGTCTGGTACCCCTCCGAGGTCCTGACCCCATAGTACCCGTCCTCGACCAGGGTCTTGGCCACGGTAAGGGCCGCCCCCTCGTCGTGCCAGGG
>JAAZBY010000681.1 GCA_012513595.1 Chloroflexota bacterium | reverse complement strand
GGGCGCGTGTCGGTGGTCATGATGGCGTGCGCCGCCGCGTGCCCGTGCGCGACGTCTTCCCCCAGGCCCTCCACGGCCATGGCGATGCCGCCGCGGATCTTGTCCATCGGCAGGTAGGCGCCGATGACGCCGGTGGACATTACCGCCAGCTGCTCTCCCGAGACGCCCAGAAGACGACCGGCTTCGGCGGCGGTGGCCGCGGCGTCCTGCAGGCCACGGGCGCCGGTGCAGGCGTTGGCGCACCCACTGTTGATGACCACGCCGTGCAGCGCGGCGGCATGGCGCGCCACCACTTCACGGTCGTACAGCACCGGGGCGGCCTGGAACGAGTTGGTGGTGTACATGGCCGCCGCCGTGCACGGCCTGGGCGAGTAGACCAGGGCCAGATCGAGCGCGCCCGTCTTTTTCAGGCCGCAGGCTACACCGGCGGCGCGAAAGCCGCGCGCTGAGGTGATGCTGCCATCTACGATGACTTCCAGGCGATCGCTGGACATGCGCAAACCTCCTAACAACACAAGGGCTGGGGCCGAGGTGGCGCCAGACGGCGGTGCCACCTCGGCGGCCGGCTACTCGGAAAGCACCGAGGGGACGTATACGAGCAGGGTGAGCAACGCGTCGCACCCGGCAAAGATCAGGAAGGCGGGGAAGAGCGATGGATAGTCCTTGCGCCTGGCCCACAGCATGGTGAGCAGCGCGGCCAGCACGGCGATGCCCACGGGTGCCAGCAGCACGATGCGGTCCGCCAGGGCGGGGTCCAGCCCGGCGGGCACGGGGAACTCCATTAGCCAGGACGGCCGGAACATGAACTTGAACACCTCGTAGAGCAGGCAGGCGGCCACGAGCATGATGCGCGGCGCGCGGCGGGCCAGGTCGCCCTCGGGGTTGATCACAGCGTAGATGGTCAGCAGCACCAGCGGGGGCACAAACCAGGCCACCGTCATCGGCAGAAAGCCCGCCGCCTGAGCCAGCCCCCAGAGGGCATCCAGGAGGGCCTCTGCCACGTCGCGCAGGCGCCAGCGGTCCAGATAGGCGCGCATCGTATCCGCCGTGCCGGCCACAAAGACCTCAAAGCTCCCGAAACCGGCCGTATCGATCCAGGAGACGGCCAGGTCGTTCTGGCCAACCGCCACGAGGCTCGGGCGGATCGATGAGCTGGGCGTTTCGGCGGCCACCTGGTAGCCGCGCATCTCCCCACCCGCCCACAGCGTCAGGACGATCTGCTGGATCGCCTGGGTACGCCCCGCCAGCTGCACTGAAAAGGCCACTGCCAGTTCGTTCCCCTGGCTGGCCGCGGCCGAGGCATAGTAAATGAACGAGGCCGTGCCGCCCGTCGGCGAGGCGGGGGCCAGCCGCGAGACGCGATAGGCGCTCGCGGCGCTGGCCACGGCGGGCTCGCGCTCGGCGGGGATGATGACGTCACGCGGGGCCGTGGCCTCCGCAATGCGGCCGCCGGGCAGGAAGACGTAGCGCGACTCGGCCGAGGGGGGCGCCAGCCCACCGCCCCGCCGCTCCAGTGCCCAGAAGACGTAGACGCCGTCGCCCGCCAACCCCAGGGCAGGGCCGCGCAGGACCTGCCCCATCGGCACCGGCAGGGAAGCCAGCACCGCCACCTCGCTAAGGTCGCCCGTCGCCGGGCCCAGCGTGCCGCAGCGTACCTCGCGCCGGCCGTAGTCCGGCTCATGGGTCCAGGCGATGTGCAGCGCCCCGTCTGCGTCGCGCCCAAGCGTCAACGCCAGGCCCTCGACGCCCAACGGGATCGACGGCGAAGCTACTTCCTCTGGGCTGCCGACGTGCAGGTAGTTCAGGCTGCGGCCGGAGGCCTCATCGGCCGCCCAGACCACGTC
>JAAZBY010000680.1 GCA_012513595.1 Chloroflexota bacterium | reverse complement strand
GACGTAGGGGCTGAAGGATCCTCCCCGTGGCGAGTCTTCCATCGTCAGGGTGCGGGCGCCGCGGCCGGCGCCTCTTCCGTGCCCAGGTCCCAGTCCTCCACCGGGGTGAAGCTGAGCAGGATACTGACCATCTCCAGGTTGCGCAGGTCGACCGCGGGAACCAGATGGGCGACCTGGAACATACCCACGTCCGACTTTTCGATGCTGGTGATCTGGCCGATCGGCAGGCGCCTGGGGAACGTGCCCCCCAGCCCGGAGGTCAACACCACATCCCCGGGGCGCACCGGGTCGTCCTGCGGAATGTACTTCATGATGAGGCCGCCGCCCGGGGAGCCCTGTACGATGCCCGTGCCGCGGGTGCGCTGGATGCGGGCACTCACGGAGCTGGACGGGTCGGTGATCAGCATCACCTTGGCGGCGTACGTGCTCGTCTCGGTGACGCGCCCCACCAGCCCCTGGGAGGTGACTGCCGGCATGCGCGGCTGGATGCCGTCTGCGGCGCCACGATCGATGATGAGGAAGTGGAGAAAGTCGTTGGTGTCGTACCCAATGACTTCTGCGGCCAGGATGTGCCCCTCGGTAGCGGCGTTCTTGAAGCTCAGTTCCCGGCGCAGGATCTCGTTCTCAATCTTGGCTTCCTGCAGCAGGATCACCTGGCTCCGCAGCTCGGCGACCTCTTGCCGCGCAGCGGCCAGCTCCTCCTGCAGGTTGGCAATGTCGCCAGCGCCGCCCACGGCCTTACCGATCGGGCGCACCAGGCTCTGCAGGAGATACTGCACGGGTGATACCACCCGCATGGTGTAGTCACGAATGGGGTTTGTGGCGCCAGCGGTATCCAGCACCAGCCAGGCCAGGATCAGGCTGACAAGAAGGATAACAATGACCGCCTGACTGCGCTTGCCGTTCACCCGCGCCTCCTAACGGGCCACCGGATGGCCGTCAGCTCGTTGGGGGAAGCGCGCGACGCTGGGTGGTGGCCAACACCTTGTGGTAGCGATCCAAGTCCGACACCACCGCGCCCGCCCCGCGTACCACACAGGTCACCGGGTCCTCCGCACGGTAGACGCGCATGCGCGTCTCTTCCGACAGACGGTCGGGCAGGGCCTGGAGCAGGGAGCCGCCGCCAGCCAAGGCGATGCCCAGCTCCATCAGGTCGGCCACCAGTTCGGGGGGCGTTTCGTCCAACGTGTTCTTGACGGCCTCGACGATGATGCCGACGGGCCCCGAGAGCGCCTCACGGATCTCGACGGAGGAGACCTCCACCGCGTCGGGCAGGCCGGTGATCAGGTTGCGGCCGCGGACGGTGATCATCTGTTCTTCGGGCAGGGGGTAGGCGGAGCCCACGGCGACCTTGGTGCGTTCGGCCATGCGCTCGCCGATCAGCAGGTTGTACTTTTGGCGGCAATAGCGGACGATCTCCTCGTCCATCTCGTCGCCGCCGACGCGGATCGAGCGGGCCACGACGATGCCGCCCAGGCTGATCACGGCGACCTCGGTCGTCCCGCCGCCGATGTCGACGATCATGCTGCCCACCGACTCGTTCACCGGCAGCCCCGCGCCGATCGCCGCGGCCATCGGTTCCTCGATCAGGTAAGCCTCACGGGCGCCGGCGCTGAGCGACGCCTCACGCACGGCACGCTTTTCCACCTCCGTCACGCCGGAGGGAATGCCCACCACGACGCGCGGGCTGGGGCTGAACAGCGAGTTCCGATCGTGGACCTTGTGGATAAAGTAGTGCAGCATCTTCTCGGTGATGTCGAAATCCGAGATCACGCCGTCCTGCAGCGGACGGATGGCGACGATGTTGGCCGGCGTGCGCCCGATCATCTCCCGCGCCTCAGCGCCGATAGCCAGTGGCCTCCGGGAATGCTTGTCTACGGCAACGACGGAAGGCTCGTGGATGACGATACCCTGGCCACGCACCGACACCAGCGTGGTCGCCGTCCCCAGATCGATGCCTATGTCGCGCGAGAACACACCGAGGATGCGACTGAGCGGGTTGAACACGGGGTGACTCTCCTGTATCGGCCAGTTGATGAGGCGTCGGCGCCATTATACCACAATATGAATCGCGACCAAACGTAACGCGACCCGCCGACTTTGGCCGCTGGCTCGGCCTTCGTGTATAGTGACGAGGCTGCTCGCCATGGCCGGCGGGGGCACCCGGCCCTCGTCTGCCGGGGTCTTTCATCCAACCGGAGCACATCGATGATGCCTGCGCCCCAGACTGCTGCCAACATGCCCCCGCCCGGCGGGGGGGCTGGTTGGCGCGGCCGCGTCGCCTCTCTGTTGGCCATGGGGTTCTACGCGCTGCTCGGGGTAGCGGTGCTCGGGCTGCTGGCCCTAGAGTGGCGTGAGGCGCGCGCGCGCACCCGGGGCATCGAACCCGGTGATACCGTCATGGCCGTAGCGGCCCCTGCCTCGCGGTTCGGGGTGAATATGTCGCTCGAGGCCTACGGAGATGACGGATCGCTGCAGAGAGCGCTCCGCCAGGCCCGCAACCTCGGCGTAACGACGGTGCGCCAGAGCTTTTCCTGGGCAACTCTCGAACCCGCCCCCGGTGACCTCCGCTGGGACACTTGGGACCACGTGCTGCCGATCGTCGCCGCCGAAGGTTTCCAGGTGATTGCGGTGCTGGGAGACAGCCCCCGCTGGGCCCGCCCCACATGGGACGCCGCCAACCCCCACGCGCCGCCCGCGGACATGGCCGATCTGGCGCGCTTTGCGGGCGCCCTGGCCGCTCGGTACAGCCACACCGTGGCGGCCTACCAGGTGTGGCACCAGCCGAACATCGCGCCCCACTGGGGGGCCGGCGAGATCGACCCGGCCGGGTATGTGCGCATG
>JAAZBY010000679.1 GCA_012513595.1 Chloroflexota bacterium | reverse complement strand
TGAACACCTGTGTGGTGCGGCAGAGCGCCGAGGATCGCGTCGTCGGGCGCCTCTCTTCCCTGCGCCCCCTGGTCGACGCCGGGCGCGACCGCACGCTCCTGGTGATGGGCTGCTTTGTCGACGGTGATCTGCCCGCCCTGCGGGCACGCTTCCCCTATGTCAACGCGTTTCTGCCCCCCTCCGATGTAGACGGGCTGTTGGCCCACGTGCGCGCCTGGGAGGCGGACCGCTTCGCCGACGCCGCCGAGGGCGGCTGCCTGGTGACCCCGCCGCAGGTGGCCGACCTGGTGCCCATCTCGTACGGGTGCGATCATCACTGCACCTACTGCGTGGTGACGATCCGCCGCGGCCCCCAGCGCAGCCGGCCCATCCCCGAGATCGTCGCCGACGTGCGGCGACTGGTAGGGGGCGGCGCCCGCGAGATCATGCTGCTGGGGCAGAACGTCGATGCCTACGGCACTGACCTGCCGCAGCCCGGGCGCCCGGACCTGGCCGACGTGCTCGAGGCGGTGCACGGGATCGAGGAGTTGTGGCGCATTCGCTTCCTCACCTCCCACCCGCAGGACATGAGCCCGCGCATCATCGCGCGGGTGGGGGCGCTGCACAAAGTGTGCCCTTGCTGGGAGCTGGCCGTCCAATCCGGTGACGACGACGTGCTGCGCCGGATGGGGAGGGGGTACACGGCGGAACGCTTCCGGCAGGTGGTCGCGGAGGTCCGCCGCACCACGCCCGACTGCGCCGTGAACACCGACATCATCGTGGGCTTCCCCGGGGAGACGGCCGAGCAGTTTGAGAACACCCTGAGCCTGGTCCGCGAGACCCGCTTCGACCAGGTGCATGTGGCGGCCTACTCCGAGCGCCCGGGCACTCCCGCGGCGCGCCTGGCCGACGACGTCCCCCAGAAAGAGAAGGAACGACGGCGCCGCAAGGTGGAGGCCCTGCAGGAGACGATCGCGGCCGAGATATCGGCCCAGTTCGTTGGCCAGGTGGTGGAGGTGCTGGTCGACGGCAGCCAGAAGGGGCGCTGGCGCGGGCGCACGCGCACCAACCGCCTCGTCTTCTTCTCTTCTGCCGAAGACTGGCTGGGGCGCCTGGCCCGGGTGCGCATCACCTGGACGGGCCCGTGGTCGATGATTGGCGAGGTGGTCGGCCCCGCCGAGCCGCCGACGGCCTAGCGTCTGGGCCGTTTTCCGGCTCTTGGCGCGCGCCAGAATGCAGCAGGTCCCCCAACGGGGGACCTGTTTGTGTTCTCGGGGCGGTTAGGCCTTCTCCTGGCGGCCACGGAAGATCAGCCGGATGGGGCTGCCCTCGAACTTGTACCGATAGCGGATCTGGTTCTCCAGGTAGCGCTGGTAGGAAAAGTGCACCAGCCGTTCGTCGTTCACGAACAGCACAAAGGTGGGCGGGGCTGTTGAGACCTGCGTGCCATAGTAGATACGCAGTTTCTTGCCCCATTTGGTCGGTGGCGAGTGCCGCGCCGTGGCCTGGCGAATGATGTCGTTGATCTGCGAGGTCGACAGGCGCACGCGGCGCTCCTGCTCGATGCGCAGCGCCAGGGGCAGGATGGCGCTCACCCGCTGCCCCGTCAGCGCCGATACAAAGACCATCGGGACGTAGGGCATGAACTTGAGCGCCTGCCGCGCTTCCGCCTCGAACTGCGGCATGGTGTGGTTGTCCTTCTCGAGAAGGTCCCACTTGTTCACCACCACGA
>JAAZBY010000066.1 GCA_012513595.1 Chloroflexota bacterium | reverse complement strand
GCGCCAGTAGCGGGGCAGGTGGCCATTCTCACGGGGGGCGGCTCCGGCCATCTGCCGGTCTTTCTGGGCTACGTGGGCCGCGGGCTGGCCCACGGAGTCGCGGTCGGGAATGTGTTCTCGTCTCCGAGCGCCGAGACAATGGCCGAGGCTACCCGCGCAGCACACGGTGGGGCGGGATGCCTGTACCTGTACGGCAACTACCAGGGTGACACGATGAACTTTGACATGGCCGCCGAGATGGCCGCCATGGAGGACATCCGCGTGGAGACGGTACTCGTCTCTGATGATGTCGCCTCGGCCCCGCCCGAGGAGTGGCAGCGCCGCCGCGGTGTGGCTGGCCTCTTTTACGCTTACAAGATCGTCGGCGCCGCGGCCGAGGAAGGCCTCGACCTCGATGAGGTCACTCGGGTGGCGCGCAAGGCCACCGAGTGGACCCGCTCGATGGGGGTGGCGCTTTCGCCCTGCACGGTGCCGATGGCCGGCGTGCCCACCTTCACCATCGCGGATGACGAGATGGAGATCGGCATGGGCATCCACGGTGAGGCCGGGGTCGAGCGCGGCCCCCTACAGTCGGCCGACGCCATCGCCGAGCGGCTTACGCGTGCCATCCTGGTTGACCTGCCCTTCTCACGCGGCGACTGCGTCTCGGTGTTGGTGAACGGCCTGGGCGCGACGCCGCCCGAAGAGCTGTACATCCTCTATCGCAAGGTGCACCAGATCCTGCTCGCGGAGGGGATCTGCGTGCACCGCGCCTATGTGGGCGAGTACGCGACGTCGATGGAGATGGCCGGGGCTTCCGTATCGCTCTTGCGCCTGGACGATGAGCTCACGCGCCTGCTGGACGCGCCGGCCGCTTCTCCGTTCTTTGTGCAGGGGTAGGGAGGGGGCGCTGTGAGTGACTTGCTGACTGCCGGCGACGTGCGTGCAGCACTGGAGAGGATGGCCGATGACCTCACCGCACGCGCAGAGGAGCTCCGCGCCCTCGACGCAGCCATCGGCGACGGGGACCTGGGGATCACGGTGACCCTCGGCTTTGCTGCTGTGCGCGAGGAGCTGGCCGCGCTAGAGGGGCAGGACATTGCCACTGTCGTGATGCGCGCAGGCCTGGCCTTCAACCGCAAGGCCGCCTCGACGTTCGGGGTGCTCTTTGCCACGATGTGCATGCGCGCGGCCCGGGTTGCCAAGGGGCGGGATGCGCTGGGCGTCCGGGAGTTGGCGGGCATGTTCGCTGCCGCCGCCGAGGGCGTCAAGGAGCGCGGCAAGTCGGACGTGGGGCAAAAGACGCTCCTCGACGCTCTGGTGCCCGCCGCCGAGGCGCTGCAGGGCGCTGCACAGCGGGGCACGACGCTGGCCCAGGCCCTCGCCGCGGCCCGTGAAGCGGCCGAGGCGGGCATGGTGGCCACCGAGGGGCTCAAGTCGGAGGTGGGCAGATCTTCCTGGTTCAAGGAGCGCACCGTGGGGGTGCGCGATCCGGGCGCCATGGCCGTCTACCTGATGGTCTCGTCTCTCAGCGCCTACGTGGCGCAAGTCTAGGGCCGGCAGGGCAGCAGCCCGGCCGTGAAGCGTTGAGTGTGTAGAGCGGGAGTGTGTGCGTGATGCAGGTAGACCTTTCCAATCAGTTGGCTCTTGTGACGGGCGCGGCCGGCGGGATCGGCCGGGCCTGTGCTACGATCCTCGCAGCGGCCGGCGCCAAGGTGTTGATCGTGGACATCAACCTCCCGGGCGCACAGGAGGCGGCCGCCGCCCTGCCCGGGGCGGTGGCGATCCGCTGCGACCTCGGTGACCCCGAAGACATCGCGGCCCTCTGCGAGCGCGTGCTGAGCGAGTTCGGCGCGCCCGATATCCTGGTGAACAACGCCGGCTGGGTCACCTACCGCGGCGGCATCGCCACGGTGAGCCGCGAGGTCTGGGACCGCATGCTCGACATCAACCTCCGCGGCCCCTTCCTGCTCTGCCAGGGGCTGATCGAGGGGATGAAGGCTCGCGGCAGCGGCAGCATCATCAACTTTGCCTCCATGGCGGCGCGGCAGGGTTCGCTCGAGTCTTCCATCGACTATGCCTCCTCCAAGGGGGGGCTGGTGGCGCTGACGCGCACCCTGGCCCGCGAGGTGGGGCCCAGTGGCGTGCGCGTGAACGCCGTTGCCCCGGGGACGATCACGACGCCGCCGGTGGCCAAGCAGATGGCCGGGCGGGAAGACGCCGTGTGTGCCACGATCCCCCTGCGCCGCCTCGGCACGCCGGAAGACGTCGCCAAGGTCGTCCTGTTCCTGGCCTCGGACCTCTCGGCCTACGTGACGGGCGTCGTCGTGGACATCAACGGCGGCCAGTACATCGGGTAGCGATCGCCAGCGGCCCGAACGCCCCGAGAGGGGCGCAGCGGAGGGGCACCTCGCCGGCGGCAGCGTCGGCCCCGGGGCATCCCTCCTGCCGTCGCGGCGAGCTCGGGAGAGCCGAGTGCGTACCGGGGTGCGCTCACGGGCAGTTCGGCACGTTGGCGGGTTGGTGATCCTCCTCTATATGCGGAGCGTGGCATGAAAGCATTGGTCAAGTACGCGTCGGGGCCGGGGAACGTCGGCCTGCGGGACGTTCCGGTGCCAGAGCCAGATCGTGACGAGGTGCTCATCCGCGTCAAGTACTGTGGTATCTGTGGGACGGACCTGCACATCGAGGCGGACGAGTTCCCCAACGCGCCGCCGGTGATCATGGGGCACGAGTTCTGCGGCACCATCGTGCGCGCGGGGGAAGGCGCGGCGGAGCGCTTCCGCCCGGGTGACCGCGTCGTCGGGGAGCTTCACACCGGCGCCTGTGGCGTCTGCTCCCTCTGCCGAGCCGGCCAGCCACACATCTGCGATCAGAAGCTGGCCCTGGGCAGCAAGACCGACGGCGCCTTTGCCGAGTACCTCGCTTTGCCGGCCTGGCTGGTACATCACCTGCCCGACGGTATCCCCTGGGAGGTCGCCGGCATCACCGAGCCACTGGCCATCTCGACGCACTGCCTGATCGAACGGGGCCGGCTGGGCGCGGGGCAGAGCGTGCTGATCTCCGGATCGGCCACCATGGGCCTGATGGCCACCATCCTGGCCAGCCGGTTGGGGGCGACGACGATCATCGTCTCTGGCACGGACCTGGACGCGCCCATGCGCCTCCCCCTGGCCCGCGCGCTGGGTGCCACGCACACGGTGAACGTACAGCGCGAACGGCTTCGCGACGTGGTCCTCGGGGCAACGGACGGGCGGGGGGTGGACGTGTGGATCGACTGCTCGGGCGCCGCGGCAGCGATCGGCTCCGGGATCGACCTGGTGCGCAAGGCGGGCAAGGTCGTGCTGATCGGCCTGGTGGGTACCGAGACGATCGCGGTGCCCTGGAACTCCCTGCTGTACAAGGAGCTGGACCTGGCGGGGTGCTTCTCATCGCCACCCTCCTCCTGGGAGAAGGCTCTGGCGGCCGAGGCCGAGGAGGCCGGCAAGCTGCGTCGCCTGGTGACGGCTATCCTGCCGCTGGATGCCTGGCAGCAGGGGTTCGCGATGATGCGCCGGGGCGAAGGAGTCAAGATACTCCTCGACATGGGCGGCTAGGGCTCGGCGCCGCTGCGGCCCTGGCCCTGGCGGGCAGGCTTCCGACGCGAGTAGTTATCCATCCATCGAAGGGGAGAGTCATGTTCACGCGCGTGGACCACGTGGGGCTGACGGTACGCGATATGGAGGCGGCCATCGCCTTCTACCGGGACGTCATCGGCATGGAGGTGGCCCTGGACCGCGAGTTCGGGCCCGAGCTGGGCCGGGTCATCGGCGCCGTTGGCGGCGCGGCGCGCATCGTGCACATGCGCCTGGGTGATTCGGTGGTGGAGCTGTTTGATTACCACCATCCACAGGGCCGCGAGCGGCGCCCCGACTTGTGCCCTGCCGACCTGGGGCTGACCCACATTGGCTTCCGGGTCACCGATTTCTGGGCGACCTACCGGCGCCTGCGTGACCGGGGGGTAGAGTTCCTCGGCGAGGCCGTGGAGATTCGCCCAAACGTGTTCGTGGCTTACTTTCGCGGGGTCGAGGGCGAGATCTGTGAGATCCGCGAGATCCTGAGCAGTGTGCCGGTAAACTAGAGATAGGGGTGTATTGTGAGCAGAACCATCGAGCTGCCCGCGCCGGCCGTGTGCCGGGAGCTGGTGACCGACGACGGCGATCTACGGGCGATCGGCAGGCGTGACCTGGCCCGCATGGCCTTCCTGCAGTACCTGGTGCGCGACTTTGAAAAGAAGGTCCTGGAGTTCAAGGATGCGGACCTGGTGCACGGCCCGGCCCACACCAGCGTCGGGCAGGAGGCCGTGGCGGCGGGGGTGGCGGCGGCGCTCCGCAAACGGGACATGATCGGCTCAACCCATCGGGCCCACGGGCACTTTCTGGCCAAGGCCGTCATGTACTACGCGCCGGACGGCTATGATCCCCTCGTGGAGGCCGTGACGGCCCCCGTCCAGGACGCGGTGAACCGCACCCTGGCCGAGATCATGGGCCTGCGCGCGGGGTGGTGCGGCGGGCGGGGCGGCTCGATGCACCTGTACGACGGGACCTCGGGCAACCTCGGCTCCAACGCCATCGTCGGGGGCAGCATCGCCTTGGCTACCGGCGCGGCCTGGGGTGAGCGCCTGCAGGGGCGCGACACCATCGCCGTGTCGTTCTTTGGGGACGGCGCCATCAACCAGGGCGTGTTTCATGAGGTGGCCAACATGGCGGGCCTCTGGAGCATCCCGATCCTATACCTCGTCGAGAACAACTCGTACGCCGTCGGCACGGCGGCCAGCGAGTCGTCCCACGTGAACCCCCTCGGCCAGCGTAGCCTTGGCTACGGGTTCGACAGCCTGACCGTTGACGGCATGGACCCGGTGGCCATGTACGTGGCCGTGCGCGACCTGACGGCCCGTATGCGCAGCGAGCCGCAGCCCTTCCTGCTCGAGGCGCGTACCTACCGGCACGTGCACCACGCCGGCAGCCTGGCCGGCAGTGCCTTCGGGTACCGCACGCGCGACGAGGAGGCCGAGTGGCTCGATCGGGACCCGATCGACACCTTCGGGCCGCGCCTGGTGGCGCTGGGCATCATTACGGAGGAGGAAGATGGGCGACTGCGCCGGGCGGCGCGCCGAGCCATAGACGTGGCCCAGGAGTTCTCCACCGAAGAGCGCGACGGCAAGCGGGTCATCCCGACGGCCAAGTGGCCCGACCCGGCCGGCGTCCTCACTGGCGTCCGTTCTGACGGGGCGGAGCTTCGCGGGGTGCGCTATGCGGAGCGCGAGGATTTTAGCACCTGGCGTGAGATGACCTTTGTCGAGGCCATCGCCGCCGTGACGCGCCGCAACATGGAGCGCGACGAGAGGGTCTTGGTGCTGGGTGAGGAGGTCGCCAACCTGCGCGGCGGGGCCTTTGCCGCCACGCGCGGCATCAAAGAGGTCTTCCCGGAGCGCCTGCTGAACACGCCCATCTCCGAGACCGGTTTCCTGGGCATGTCGGGCGGGGCGGCCATGGTCGGGATGCGCCCGGTGGTTGAGGTGATGTATCCGGACTTTTCGCTGATGGCCTCCGACCAGTTGTTCAACCAGATCGGCCGGCTGCGGCACATGTATGGCGACCGCGGGCGCTTCCCGCTGGTGATGCGCACGCGGATCGGCAAGGGCTTCGGCTACGGCGGGCAGCACTCCATGGACCCCAGCGGCTTCTTTTCGCTGTTCCCCGGCTGGCGGGTGATGGCGCCCTCCACACCCTTTGACTACATCGGCATGTTCAACACCGCGATGCGCTACGATGACCCGGTATTGATGGTCGAGTACGGGCTGCTCTATGCACAGAAGGGGCAGGTGCCGGCCGACGACCTCGACTACTGCATCGAGTACGGCAAGGCACGCGTCGTGCGCCCGGGGCGCGATGTGACCGTGCTCACCTACGTCACCGGCGTGAGCCTCTGCCTGCAGGCCGCCGAGGCGCTGGCCGCCGAGGGGATCGAGGCCGAGGTGATCGACCTGCGCACAGTGGACTATCAGGGGATGGACTATGCGGCCATCGAGGCCTCGGTGCGCAAGACGGGCGCGGCCGTTACGGTCGAGTATGCCGAGCGCAGCCTGTCGCTGGGTGCCCGTTTGGCCGACGAGATCACGCTGCGCTGCTTTGACTATCTGGACGCGCCGGTGACGCACGTGAACCAACCTGACGCGCCGCTGGTGGTCTCGCGGATGCTGGAAAAGGCCATGCTCCCCTCGCTCGAGGGGGTACAGCAGGCCATACGGCGGGCTGCCCGGCGGGAGGTGTAGCCCTGCGCCTGGTCCTATCGATCGCTATGTGTCGGGCACGACGCTGCCCTGGGCTGGGAAGGATCACTACTGTGGAGCAACAGGAATCAGCACGTCGGCTGCGCGAGGCCGCCGGAGCCGGCGACCTGGACGGGGTCGCCCGTCTCCTGGAGGCCGGTGCGAGCCCTAACGGCAGGGACGAGCAGGGCCTGGCGCCGCTGGACTATGCCATGGCCGAGTGGCCCGGGGCGCGAGGCAAGGACCATCTGGCCCTGGTTCGCCTCCTTGTGGCGGGCGGCGCCGACCCGGGCGGCGCGGCGCCCGGCGGGCAGACGCCGCTCATGACCGCCGCCGCAGAGGGCCTGAACGAGGTGGTTGCCTACCTCCACGAGCAGGGTGCCCGACTCGACGCCCGCATGGACTCGGGGGCCAACGCCCTCCACGTCCTGCTCGATGCGCTGGCCGAACGTAAGGAGGCCGAGGGCGAGGAGCAAACGTCGGAGGGCCAGGACGCGCCGGACGCCGTCTATGAGGCCTATCGGGGCACGGCCGAGTACCTGATCTCCCACGGCATCGACCTGGGGGCGGCCCTGGGAGGCTCGGGGCAGACGCCTCTCTTCCTGGCGGCGGCCTACGGGTTCGTCGAGATACTTGACCTGATCCTGGCTCGCCAGGAGGAAGGCCTCAACGCGCGCGATGCGCATGGCCTGACGCCTCTGGCCCACGCGGCGCGGGGCGGCCGGGTCGAGGTGGTGGCCAGCCTTCTGGAGGCCGGCGCCGACCCGGACATTCAGGACGCCTATGGCTTTGCACCCCTGCACCAGGCCGCGGTGCAGGGTGATCTTGAGACGGTGGAGGTGCTCATTGCCGGCGGGGCCAGGCCCGCGCCGGGCCTGGCTCGCGACTATGGTCGGTACAAGGCAGGCTCCACGCCGCGTGACCTGGCCCGCCTGGCGCGCCAGCGCGTGGTGGCCGGATATCTATTGCGGCACGGGGGCTGAGCGGCCGGCAGGGCGGAGAGAGTGCGCCCCCGTCGCGCGCCGACAAGGTGGGCTACAAGAAGAACCGGGTGCCCCTGCGGGCACCCGGTTCTCTGCCTCCGGCCGGCGCGGCCTAGATCTCGTAGGTGTGGTTCTCCGGATCCTCCCAGAAGACGGTGGAGGAGTTTAGGAACGACTTGCCGTGCGAGAGCCAGGAGTTGATGTAGCCGGCCACGTAGTTGCGCAGGGTCTTTTTCTGGATCACCAGGCTCGGCCACTCGCCGAGGAAGGTCGGCATCGGGATCTCTTCCTTCCAGACGTCCAGGATGTCCCAGAAGAGGCGCCGGCGCTTCTCATAGTCGGCCTCGATCTTGCACTGCTCCCAGAGGTCCCACATGGTGCGGATAAAGTGGCCTTCGGGGGGCTCTTCCGCGTTCGGGTCGGTGGGGTCGTTCTTCCACTTGCCCCAGGCGCAGGCCCACGGGCGCTGCGTGTTGGTGCCCAGGAAGATGCCGGGGTCGATGAGCGGAAAGTCCGCGCGGTCGGCCGACCAGGTGCCGACGTTCATGTCGTTGGCCTGCTGGTGCTCCTCGTACAGCGAGCGCTCGACGTACTTGTAGACCGCCTTGACGCCCACGGCGCTCCAGTAGTTGGCCACCATGATCATGGCGTCCTCGTACATGGACCCGGCCGGCTCGAGGCCCTCCATCTCAAAGGAGATCGTCTCGCCCGTTTCTGGGTCGATGCGGAAGCCGTCGGCGTCCTTATCCGCGTACCCGGCCGAGTCGAGCAGCGCGTTCGCCCCATCGGGGTCATACTCCAGGTTGGCGAGCGCCTGCTCCTTGTAGGCCAGGTCGCTGGCAAAGAGCGGGCTGTACTGCTTGGGGGTGAGCAGGCCGTCAAAGACGAGCTCGTTCATCTCCTCGCGGTTCACGGCCATGTTCAAGGCAAAGCGGACGTCGCGGTTCTGGAAGAACTTGCGCAGGATGGGATCCTTGGAGGTGTGGTTCAGCATCACGGCGACGTGGCT
>JAAZBY010000678.1 GCA_012513595.1 Chloroflexota bacterium | reverse complement strand
GCCCGAGTGGCGCGGAGAGCAGCGCATCGCCGAGGCGGCGTCCGCCGTCATCGAGACGCCGGTCTACCGCCGCGAGAACGGCCTCTGGGAACACCAGAAGTACTTTGTGCAGGCGGCCTACCAGGCCCACCATGGCCCCTATGGGCGGGCCCGCTTCGTCCTGGCCGATCAGGTGGGGCTGGGCAAGACGCTGCAGCTGGCCCTCAGCGCCCTGCTCATGGCCCTCACCAGCGAGGGGCCGATCCTGGTCATCGCGCCCAAGACGCTCTTGTGGCAGTGGCAGGGGGAGATGCGCGACCTGCTGGACATGCCCTCGGCGGTGTGGACGGGGCGCAACTGGGCCGACGAGAACGGCCTGGAGCACCCCAACCAGGGGGCCGGGGCCATCCGCCGCTGCCCGCGCCGCGTGGGGATCGTCTCGTCCGGCCTCATATCGCGCCGTAGCGAGGCCGCCGAGCAGCTCCTCGGGCTGGAGTACGCCTGCGTCATCCTGGACGAAGCCCATCGGGCGCGGCGGCGCAACGTCCACCGGCCGCAGGAAAAGGCCGATCCGAACAACCTGCTGGCCTTCATGTGGGAACTGGCCCCCAGGACCCGTAGCCTGCTGCTGGCCACGGCGACGCCCGTCCAGCTGCACCCCATCGAGGCGTGGGATCTGCTCGACGTCTTGGCGCGCGGCGCGGAATGCGTGCTGGGCAACCCCTACAGCCCATGGCGAGACGCGGAGCGGGCCCTGAATCTGATCACCGGTGGGGCGCCCCGGCCCACCGAGCTCTCCGCCATGTGGGAGTGGCTCCGCAACCCGATGCCTCCCCGAGGCGAGGGGCGTGACTATGAGATCTTGCGGCGCAGCCTGCGCGCTGCCGATGACCGCGTGGTTCTGCCCGGGGACGACCTGACCCGGCTGCGCCCGGCGGACCGAAGCCGCATCGGGCGCTGCTTCGGGACCTTTGTCGAGCAACACAATCCGCTGATCCGGCACCTGGTGCGGCGCACCCGCGAGCAACTGGAGAACCAGATCGACCCGGAAACCCACGAGCCGCTGTTGCGGCCCATCCGCGTGCAGCTTTATGGCGAGTCTCCGCAGGAGGCCATTCCCCTGCCCTCCTACTTGCGGCAGGCCTACACCCTCGCCGAGCATTTCTGCCAGGTGTTCGCGGCCAACCACCGGGGCGCAGGCTTTCTCGAGACGCTGCTGCTCCGGCGCATCGGCAGCTCGGTCTACGCCGGCCAACGGACGGTGGAGCGCATGCTGGATCTGGGCCTGGAGGAGGAGAGCGACGAAGAGGACGAGCCGGAGGAGACCGCCCCGGGGCCAACGTCGCGGCTGGCGGAGCAGCTCACCGCGGAGGAACGCCGCATCCTGGAGCGGCTGCGGGCCGATCTACGGGCCAACCGGGAGCGGGACCCCAAGTATGAGAAGGTGCGGGAGTACCTGATCGGGGCGCGTTGGCTGGAGGAGCGCGGCTGCATCATCTTTAGCCAGTACCGGGATTCGATCCAGTGGCTCGGCGAACTGCTGACCGGTGAGCTGCCCGATGAGCCGATCGCCATCTACTCCGGCCCACAGACCTCGGGGCTGATGCGGGGCGGCCGTTGGACGCCCAAAGCCAGGGAGGACCTCAAGCAGCTGGTGGCGGCCGGCAGCATCCGGCTGATGCTCGGCACGGACGCCGCAAGCGAAGGGCTGAACCTGCAGCGCCTCGGTGCGCTGATCAATCTGGACCTGCCGTGGAACCCGACCCGGCTCGAGCAGCGCAAAGGGCGCATCCAGCGCATCGGTCAGCTGTGGGACACGGTGTACGTGTACAACATGCGCTACCTGGATTCGGTGGAAGACCGCGTGCATGAGCTGCTCTCCGAGCGCCTGGAGAACATCTATGCGGTGTTCGGCCAGCTTCCGGACGTCCTGGAGGATGCCTGGGTGGCCGTGGCCAAGGGAGAGCGCGAGCGAGCCCAGCAGATCATCGCTGCGGTTCCGCGCCAACACCCGTTTGAGCTACGCTACACGCGCGTGGAGAAGGTGGACTGGGAGACGTGCGCGGAGGTCCTGGACGACCGCGCCAAGAGAGAAGTGCTGACGCAAAAGTGGGGCTAGAGCGGCAAGGGCGCCCGCCGCGGGCGCCCTCCTCGCCCGCCGCACCTCAGTCGGCCCACTGGCCCTCCAGGCTGACGATGCGCACCCAGGCGACGCCGCCCAGGACGGGCGTGGTCACCTTGAACGTCGTGCTGCGGCCGGGGGCCAGGTAGCCGAGGTCTACGACGGCCAGTCGGTGATCCCTGGGTCGCGCCTCACGGACTGGCCGGCCGGGCTCGCGCCGCCGTCGCCGTCCGGTGCGGCCCCGTCGACGCCGACCAGGCAGGCCGAGGCCGCCACTAGCTCCAGGTACTCCAGGTCCTGTTCGCCGATGGCAATGCCGCCCACCGTCGCCATCAGGCCCGGCTCCAGGGTCACGGCGAGCAGATAGACGTGGCCCCGCAGGTATTTGTCGCCGAACTCGAGCTCCACCAGGTAGCCAGGGCGCCCGCCAAAGTCGCGCGCTTCCTTGCGCGTTACCCGCAAGGGGGCGTCGCCCTCGCGACGATAGGGCTCTAGGAGGGTATCCGCGGCGCAATCCGCGGCCGCCATGCCGTCCACACCGTGTCCCTGGCCGCACCAGTCGTCGTCACCGATGCCTATGCCAAAGAACGCGTCCGCCGTGGTGAATGAGGCGAAATCTGGCTCTTCGCCGTCGGCTTCCCACGATGGCGGGTGCCAGAAGGAGAGGCGGCCGTCGCGCGTGGTGTACTCTACCCAGTCCTCCGGCAGATAGATGACCTCTGGCGTGGGGGTGGGCCGCGGCGTGCGGGTGGGGGTGGGGGGCACGCGCGTCGGGCGGCGCGTCGCAGTCGCCCCGGGGGTGGGGGCGCCCGTGGTCGCCCGCACCGCGTAGGCGACGCGCGTCTCCTCACCGGCGGGGTCGTAGGCCATGGGCTGGATCACGCAGGACGCCGTCAGCATAAGGACGAGGGCCAGGGCCAGGCACTGCTTCATCGTACCCCTCCTGTGGAGTCGTCACGTGCGCGGGGCCGCACATCGGCAGGGATGAAAACGAGGCGCGCGCGGCGGGCCGATTTGGAGTCGTCACGTGCGCCGGGCGCACACCGGCAGGCATGAAAACGAGGCGCGCGGCGGGCCGACATGGAGTGCGGCGCCCCAGCGCCGCTCTTGCGCGGCAACAGCCGCGAAGGCACCAAGGCTTGCCGCCGGCCGGACGCCAGGGGCT
>JAAZBY010000677.1 GCA_012513595.1 Chloroflexota bacterium | reverse complement strand
CGCAAGCGCCTGCTGCCCGATCCGTGGAACACCGTGACGGCCAGGATCGCCGAAGGGCAGGTCGTCGAGGGCAGCGTGACGAGCGTGGTGTCGTTTGGCGTGTTCGTGGCCGTGGGGGAGGGCGTCGAGGGCCTGGTGCACACCAGCGAGATGGCCGGGATCGACCCCGAGACGCTGCAGCGCGGTGACCGAGTCATGGTCGAGGTGCTGCAGATCGACCACAGCCAGCGGCAGATCGCCCTGCGGATGGTGGCCACCATCGAGGCGCCGGAAGAGCCCGACGCGGACGAGGGCGACACCTTGGCTGAGGGCGACGAGTTCGCTGATGGCGACGACTTTGCAGCGAGCGATGACTGGGCCGAGGACGAAGCACCCGGACCGGACGAGGCCTGAGTCGGCCCAAGCCTCGCCTCTCGGAGGGCAATAGCATCCAGCGCGCGCCCCGGAAGTCTCCGGGGCGCGCGGTGCTTTGCCGGAGGCCGGTCCCTCAGGCGCCGTAAGGGTCCAGCCGCAGGGCGTGGGCCATTAGCAGGGGCAGGAGGGCGGCAGTGCGGAAGCGCGGCCCCAGGGTGCCGTGCGCACAGGCGCGCTCGCCAAAGCGCACCACGTCGTCAGTGCGGCAGGTGGGTGCCCAGAGCACAACGGGCACCGCATGCCAAGAAGCGTAGCGCCCGGGTTCCGCCGTGGATCGGTCGCCCGTCACCGCCAGCACCTCGACGCCGAGGTCAGCGAGGCGCGGCAGGGCCGCGTCCACCTGCTCGATCCAGCGGACGAGGCCCTGGCGGGCGGCGGTTTCGTCCTCGCCCTCGGCCTCAGGCTGGCCACGCGTGAGGTGAACCAGGTACAGGTCGTGCTGGGGCCACTCCTCAGTGAGCGCATCCAGCGCCGCCAGCCCGGGGCGCACCGCGATCGGCGTCATGCCGGCCAGCCGGGCTGCACCGCGGCCCAGTGGGCAGGCGGTGATCGCGGCGCTGCGCAATCCGTACAGCTCCTCAAGGGTGGGCCAGGCGGGCCGGCGCGAAAACCCGCTGAGCAGCGGCATGAGCGCCGTTCCCCGGCCCTGCAGCGCCTGGCGCGCCTGGGCGACGAACTGGCCGGCCAAGCGCGCCGTGCGCCGGCCCGCCGCGGAGGAGGCCTTGGGCTCGGCCACGGGCTGCCCGCACTCCAAGGGGTCGGTGTCGTCGACATCTCCCGAAAGACCGCTGCCGCGCAAGAGCAGCGCGAACTGGTTGGCGCCCAGGGCGCGCACCTGGCACTCGACGCCGTCCGGGCGGATCTCGCCGGCCAACAGGGCACACAGGGCCTCTGTGTCGGCCAGCGTCAGGTGGCCAGCCGACAGGTCCTGCACGGTGAGGTCATCGGCCACTGTGGCGAAGCGCCCGGCGATGGCCACGTCATGGGGGCGGAGGTCCAAGTCGGCCCCCAACGCCGCCAAGACGCCTCGGCCGACCACGAACTTGAGCGGGTCATACCCGAGCAGGGCCAACAGGGCAGCGCCGCGGCCGGGGGTCACCCCGGGGCCGACCGGCTCGTGCAGCCCGCAGATGCCGTGGCGGGCCAGGTCGTCCAGAGTGGGGGTGTGGGCGGCCTCCAGCGGGGTCGTCCCCGCCGGCTCGGCCGGGAGGCAGGAAAGGCCGTCCACGACCAGGAGGACCATCGGCGGGCCGCCAGGCCTGGCCAGGTCACGGTACAGGTCGGTCTCGACATCCATGCGGGTGGGCTCCTTATGGGCGGCCAGACATAGCGGCCATGCGGCGATTGTGCGGGGCGCCGGTCGCCGCAGTATAGGTCGCCCCGACGGCGATGGCCAAACGGCGCCCACGGCGTGTAGCCGGTGCGCAACCTGTTCGGACCGTTGACGACCTGCCGAACGCACCATAGAATGCCCAAAGAGAGACGGGT
Source organism: Chloroflexota bacterium (assembly GCA_012513595.1). Next base: position 573 of record JAAZBY010000677.1, on the reverse strand, counting down.
GTCTGTGGGAGCCTTGGCCCGCGCGGGTGAGGCCCCTGCAGCAGCGCATTGCGCAGCGAGGAAAGGAACCTACCATGTCAACGATGACCGGTAAGCCCGCGCGTTACCAGGATATGAGCTTGCCCCTCGATGAGCGCGTCGAGGATCTCGTGTCGCGCATGACTCTGGAGGAAAAGATCTCCCAGATGGTCCACCCCGCGGCGGCCGTTGAGCGGCTGGGGGTGCCGGCCTACAACTGGTGGAACGAGTGCCTGCACGGCGTGGGGCGGGCGGGCATCGCCACTGTGTTCCCGCAGGCCATCGGCATGGCCGCCGCCTGGAACCCCACCCTGCTGCACCGCATGGCGGTGGCCACCTCCGACGAGGCGCGCGCCAAGCATCACGACGCGGTGCGCCAGGGGATCTATGAGATCTACCGGGGCCTCACCTTCTGGTCTCCCAACATCAACATCTTTCGCGACCCTCGTTGGGGGCGCGGCCAGGAGACCTATGGGGAAGACCCCTACCTCACGGCGCGGCTGGGCGTTGCCTTTGTCCGCGGCCTGCAGGGGGACGATCCCCGCTACCTGAAGG
>JAAZBY010000065.1 GCA_012513595.1 Chloroflexota bacterium | reverse complement strand
GCGTTCCCCGTAGGGCGGGGTCTTGCCTGCCCCCCATGCGGGGGGAGCCCCGCCCGGGCGGCTTCGGCGGGCCCCGCGCCTTGCCGTCCCCAGGGCTCCCTGGCGGCCCACAGGAGCAGAGACGAACCCCCCTCCGACGCTGTCCGCCGGCCAGGCTGGGCGCCATCTGCCAGCCGCCCAGGCGAACGTAACGCGATGGCCTGTGTCCATACCTGATCGGCCGGTATGACCCCTGACGGGAACCGAACATAACGGATGGCACAGGCTGTATATTGTGTCAACTGACGCAATCTTTACCACAGTCGGGCTGGTTTCCCGCGAATCGTGAGATTTACGCGAAAAAGCATTGACAGGGGCCGGCCGCGGGCTTACCATAAGGCCGGCGTCCTCTGTTAGCCGGCGACGCGTCTGCGGTGTGGGTTGATAGCACGGTCCTGCTCGATCGGCGTCTTTCCTCGGCGTACGCTCAGGAGGTGCCTCATGTGGGCCAAACGTCTGTCTCCCGCGATCGTGGCGTTCGTGCTCCTGGTGGCCATGGCCCTCATGCCCATGGCCAGCGCGCTCCTCGCCCAGGGTCCCGAGGGCGAGGTGCCCCTGCCTCAGGCCGAGGCGGAGGGCCCGGCTATCAGCGGTGATGCCGCCTTTGCCGTCGATGCCTCCGCCCTCCCCGACGCAACGGACCTGGGCAACGGCTTTTACTATCAGGGCATTCTCACCGAGTCGGGCGTGCCCGTCACCGGCAACCGCGCCATGGAGTTCCGCCTGTGGGACGCGGCGATCGGTGGCGCGGCGGTCGGCGGGACGCTGACCCCGACCGTGTCGGTGAACCGCGGCCAGTTCACCGTGGTGCTGACCTGGCCCAACGCCTTCACCGGGAAGGCGCTGTGGCTGGGGGTGCGCGCCAAGGACTCCCTGGGCACCTGGCGTGACCTGGGGCGCCGGCAGATCCTGGCCGTGCCCTATGCCACCAGCCTGATGCCCGGGGCGCGGGTGGATGGCACCGGCTCCGGCAACAGCCTCACCGTGACCTCCTCGGGCTCGGCTTACCCGCTGCGGGCCATTGCCACCGGCGCGAGCTACGACGGGGTGTGGGGCACCGGCACCAACCAGGGCGTCTATGGGGACACCACCGGTAGCGGTGCGTACGACTCGGGCGTCTTTGGCGGCTCCTGGGCGACCTCGGGGGCGGCCAAGGGCGGCTACTTTTACTCGTACCGGGGCATCGGCGTGTACGGCGTGAGTGACACGGTCGAGGGCGTCTACGGGTACGCCCCCAACCACGACGGCGTCACCGGGCGCTCCTCGGTGGCCGGGCGCTCGGGGGTGTACGGCTATTCGGTCAACGGCTATGGGGTGTCGGCGCGCACCGACGCGGGCCCGGCCGCCGTCAACGCCTTTTCCACGGCCACCTCGGGCGTCCACCACGGCGTGCTGGGCGCCACCAGCTCGGCCGGCGGCGCCGGCGTGGTGGGCCTCCATCCGGACTACAGCGTGGCCGACAAGACCTCCTTCTGGATGCCGGCCGGGCTCTTTGCCGGCACCAACGGCGTGATTGGCCTGACCAAGACGAGCGGCGGCTACGGCGTGATCGGCTGGAGCCAGGCGGCTTCCGCCGGTGCCGGCGTCTATGCGTATAACCAGTCCGCCGGCGGCCAGGCGCTGTACGCCTACAACGGCAACGCGAACGGCTGGGCCGCTCAGATGTACTCTGCTGACGACGGCCTGTACATCAGCGTGCCGGCCGGCCGCGTCGGCTACCAGGTGGTGAACGGCACCAAGACCGCCGTGGTGGCCACCGACCAGGGCGCCCGGGCGCTCTACTCGGAAGAGTCGGCCGAGGTCTGGTTCACCGACTATGGCTTTGGCCAGCTGGTCGACGGCGCCGCGACGGTGCCGATCGACCCGCTCTTTGCCCAGACGGTCAACCTGGCGGAGCCCTACCACGTCTTTCTGCAGGCCAACGGCGCGGCGGCCATCTATCTGGAGACCACGGCCAAGGACCACTTTACCGTGCGCCTCCTCACCGGTGACCCGAGCGTGACCTTCTCGTACCGGTTGGTGGCGCTGCGGCTGGGCTTCGAGGGGCAGCGGCTGGGGGCGGCGCCCTGGGCCGATTCCGACCCGAACCTGTTCCCGGCGGCGGCCGGCGCGGGGGCGGGTGCGGCGGCCATGGGGCCCAGCGTCCAGCAGGGGGTGGCGCCATGAGCGGAGGGCGCATCGGGCGGCTGGCGCGCTCGGCGGCGCTGGCGCTGGCGCTGTTCCTGCTGCTGAACGGGCTGGTGGTGGCGGCGACGCCGGTGCTGGAGGTGCCCCGCTGGGTGAT
>JAAZBY010000676.1 GCA_012513595.1 Chloroflexota bacterium | reverse complement strand
TTCGTGGTCCTGCTCATGTACGGGCCGTCCGTCCGCTATGGCCTGCAGTGGGACGATCCCGCCTGGTACCTGCAGGGAGCGGGCAAGTCGCTCCTTGAGCTGCTCGTGCCGCTGAGCACCTACCAGTTCTACCGACCGCTGGCTATTGGCCTGAACAACCTCTTGGTCGATGGTGCGGGCATCGTGAACGCGCCGGCCGCCCACCTGCTCCAGATCGGCGCACATCTTGCCAACACGCTGGCTATCATCCCCCTGTTGCGTGGGCTGCGCCTGAGCGCCACGCATGCGCGCCTGGCGGCTCTCCTGTTCGCCCTGCACCCCTACGCCTACCAGGCCGTGGCCTGGGCCGCTCCCCAACAGCCGATCGCCACGCTGTTGACGATCATCAGCATCCTCCTGGCACAACGCTACCTGGCGACGCGCCAGGGCCGCTACCTGGGCCTGTCGCTCGGGGTGTATGCGGCCGGCCTGCTCTTCCAGGAGAGCGTGGTTGCTTCCGTGTGGGTCTTTGCCTGGCTGGCCCTCGATGACTGGCTGGCCTCCGGCCGGCGGCGCTCTGTCGCTGCGCTGCGCCGCCTAGCCTGGGCGCCGCCCTATGCCCTCCTGGCCGGGCTGTTCGTGCTGGCCTGGCGCACGGTACCGCAGATGGAGAGTGTGACGGGTACTGGCTTCGAAAGCGAGGTACTGGCGTACCTCGTGCAGGGGGTGATCTATCCCCTGGCGCGCGTGCTCGCCTTCGCCCAGGTGCCGGTGACCGCCGGGCAGCTGCTGATGTTGTCGGCGGCTTTCTACCTGCTCATCTTGGGGATCGGCCTTCGCTGGGGCGGCAGCCGCGCCGCACTCTTTGCCGGGCCGTGGATCCTCTTCGCCCTGCTGCCCACCTGGGTGGGCCTGGGGTGGGAGTACGTCCAGATCGGCGCACGGGTGCTCTACCCCGCCCAGCTGGGGATTGCCGTCCTCTGGGCAGCACTGCCGGCGTGGGCGCTCTCGGCAAGGGCGCGCCTGCCCTGGCGGGTGGCGGGCGCCCTCGTACTGGCCGGTGTGTTGGTCGTCTCGGTCGAGCAGTATGTGGACCAGGACCGCCTGGCTGCTATCGGCACCGAGCACCTGCAGTCAGCTGTGAAGGCGATGTCGTCTCACGGGCAGGGCCGTCTCCTGTTCATCAACTTTCCAGACCGGTTGGAAGTGCGCAGGCGCCCCTATCCCTACGGTTTTTGGGGATTGACCCTGGCCCCCGTGTCTCAGGAGATGGCCGACTATGCGCGCGCCATGGCCGGTGCCAGCGTCGAAACGCGCTCCCTATCGGCCCCCGAGTACGGCATGGACGCCCGCGACGCCTCTCCCTATCGCGTGGACATGCGCGGCGTGCGCATCACTCATGAGACGTTGGCGGACGGGGCGCTGTGGGCCGACGCCGTCTACCTGAGCCATTACGCCGCAGACGGCGAGTTACGCCTCATCAAACTCGGCGAGATCGCGCCGGACGACGCTGCGCCGCCCGTGGCGCGCATCGCCGACAAGCTCGAGCTGGTCTCAGCCGGGCTGCAGCCCGGCGAGCGCGACGCTGAGGTGCGCCTGCAGTTGGTGTGGCGGCCGCTGGCGCGCGCGGTGTGGGGCGATACCTTCTTTGTGCACATGATGGACGCAGAGGGGCGTTGGGTGCGGGGGGCCGACGGCGATGCCCTGGGAGGGATGTTCCCTCTGGTGGTCTGGCCGTCGGGACGGCTCCTGACGGACTGGCGCATCCTCGACCTGGCCGGCCTCCCTGCGGGGGAATACCGCGTCACCGTGGGGGCCTATCACCGCGAAAGCATGGAACGCTACCGGGCCGTCAGCGTCTCAGACCTCCATGTCAGGGAGGACGAGATCGTGGTGGGCACCCTGTCGCTCCCCTGAGGCGCGGAGCGTGCTTGGCCGGGCCTACTCCTCCTCGGCGGCCTGCTCAGGGTAGATGATCTCCACCACCTCTCCGTGCACGTTGACGACGATGCGAAAGCCCATCAGGCGCAGCATGGGCGCCCACTGCTGCGGTTCGGACTGGCGGACGTTGTCCTTCAGGTTGCGGACTGAGGCCTCCAGCGCCGCCTTGGTAAAGATGTCTTCTTTGCCGAGCATCTTGAGCACGGCCGCGACGAGCTCATCCTGGACGCTGCTGACCTGCTCCTGCAGGCGGTCCAGCACGGCGTCGTCCACACTGCGGGCAGCGACGTGGCGCAGGAATCCGTCGTCGGGGACGGCATAGTGCGCTACCCCGCCGATGTAGGCGACCTGCGCGGGTTCCCCGGCCTCGTTAAAGACCAGCCCGTCAAAGAGCGCCTGCGCGTTCGTATCCACAGCCTGCTCGGGCATACCGATCACTCCGCTCACGTCGCTTCGTTACAGTCTACTAGTCCCATTATAGCGGGGCGCGCAGGGGCGTCAACCATGCAGGCCCGGCGGGCGCCCGCAGGCATTGACAGGAGACCCCCCCAGCAGGTACTCTCAGCGGCACGGCGTAGTGGCGTTCGTTAGGGAGGCAGCCATGCAGTACACCCAGCTCGGCAAGACGAATCTGAGGGTCTCCAGGTTCTGCCTGGGGACCATGATGTTCGGCGGCAAGACCGCTGAGGACGAGAGTATCCGCATCCTGCACCGGGCCCTCGATGCAGGGGTCAACTTTGTCGACACGGCCGACGTCTACAACGCCGGCGCCAGCGAAGAGATCGTCGGCAAGGGGCTCGAGGGACGGCGCGACGGCGTGGTGCTGGCCAGCAAGTTCGGCATGGCCATGGGGCAGGGCGCCAACGACGTGGGCGTGTCGCGCTTCCACATCGTACGCAGCGTGGAGGCCTCGCTCCGGCGTCTGCGCACCGACCGCATCGACCTGATGTACATCCACTGGCCGATGGAGGCGATGCACCTCGAGGAGCCGCTGCGCGCGCTGGAGGACCTCATCCGCGCCGGCAAGATCCTCTACCCGGCCTGCTCAAACTATCCGGCCTGGCTCCTGATGCGGGCTCTGTGGCTCCAGGATGTCCACGGTTACGCGCCGCTGGCCGCGGGCCAGTACCCGTACAACCTGATCGAGCGCGGCGTCGAGGTGGAGTTGCTGCCGGCCGCCAAGGCCATGGGCGTCGGCATCGTCGTGTACCGGCCGCTGAGCGCCGGAGCGTTGACGGCCAAGTACCTGGACGAGATCCCGGCCGGCGCGCGCGGCGAACAAGATGGGCGGCTGGACCCCTGGACGAAAAAGTACGCCGACGGCATCCGGCGCTTGCGCGCCATGGCCGAGGAGCGCGGCTACACCGCCGCCGATGCAGCGGTGGCCTGGGTGCGCAGCCACCCCGCCGTCACCGCGCCCATCGTCGGCATCTCGCACCTCGACCAGCTGGAGGCCAACCTCAAGGGCTTCGCCTGGGAGATGACCGCCGAAGAGAGAGAGGATATTGGCAGGGCCTTCCCGACGGAGGTGTGGGAAGAGTCGGGCGGCCGCTTCCCCTTCTGGCGGCGCTCGTTCGACATCATTCCCAGCTAGGCGCGCGCCCGCCCAGCAGAACGCCCGACGGAGTGATGCTCCGTCGGGCGTCGGTGTTCCATGTGCCGACAGCAGCGCGGCTCAGCCGTCGGCCTCTGCGCCGTTCTCAGCCTCGTCAGCAGTCTCGTCGCCAGAGGCGCTGTAGGCCATCTCGATGGCCCGCTCGGAGACGACACGGTACACCCCGGCCAGCCTGCCCATCAGGGCGGGATCGTTCACAAAGGCCGGCGCACCCAGAAGCTTGATGACCTCCAGCTCGACCTCAGGTGCCCGCACGCGGATCTGCAGGGCGTCCAGCTCGGAGCCCATCTCCCAGAAGCCGTCCAGGCGCGCCGTCAGCGGCTCGTCGAGCGCCACGCCGCCGAG
>JAAZBY010000675.1 GCA_012513595.1 Chloroflexota bacterium | reverse complement strand
GTAGGCACCTTTGGCGGTATGGAGATCCCGACGGTGACCGTCTTTATGGTCGGCTATGCCAACGGTGTGGCCTACTATAACCAGGTGCACGGGACGGACGTCCAGGTGTTGGGCACCACGACCTATGTGGGCAACTTTGAGTCGACAGACGATGGCCGTCGCATGGGCGAGAGCCTGATGGACGAGGGTTGCGACATCGTGATGCCGGTGGCCGGCCCGGTGGGTGAAGGCACGGCGGCGGCGGTGAAGGAGCGCGGCAAGATGATGATCGGCGTCGACACCGACTTTGCCGTCAGCGCTCCCGACTATAAGAGCATCGTGCTCACCAGCGTACTCAAGAACATGGACGTCGCCGTGTTTGACGCTATCAAGGCGGTCAAGGACGGCACGTTCAAGGGCGGGACCTATGTGGGCACGCTCTCGAACAACGGCGTGGGCCTGGCCCCGTTCAACGACTTTGAAGATAAGGTTTCGCAGACGCTCAAGGACGAGTTGGAGCAACTGCGCAAGGACCTGATCGCGGGCAAGATCGCGACGGGCTGGTAGTCTTCCCCCCGGCGGGGGCGGCTCCGCACTGCTTTGGCTGCTCCAAAGGCCCCCGCTTCGCGTGCGCGAGGCGGGGGCCTTTAGCGTATCGCAGCGCGGCGCTGGAGCTTGACAGTGGCCCGGCGTTCGCGCACGATAGCGTCAACCTGGTTCCGTGTCCCCTGGAAGGTAAAGCACCCTATGCCACCGATTCTCGAACTGCGCGGCATCACCAAGGTCTTTCCCGGTGTCGTGGCGAATGACCACATCGACCTCACGCTCAACCAAGGCGAGATACTCGCTCTGCTCGGCGAGAACGGTGCGGGCAAGAGCACCTTGATGAATATCCTCTACGGCCTGTACGATCCCGACGGCGGCAGCATCCTGGTGCGCGGCCAACCGACGACCATTCGCGACCCGCAGGACGCGATCGCTCAGGGGATCGGGATGGTCCACCAGCATTTTATGCTGGTGCCGCCCCTCACCGTCACCGAGAACGTGATGCTGGGCGACGAGCCGCTGGTCAAGGGCATTCTGCTCGACCGTAAAAAGGCCGCGGCGCGCATCACCGAGATCTCCAGGACGTACGGTTTGGAGGTTGACCCACACGCGCTGGTCAGTACGCTCCCCGTGGGGGTGCAGCAGCGCGTCGAGATCATCAAGGTGCTGTACCGCAACGCCGACATCCTGATTCTGGACGAGCCGACCGCCGTGCTGACACCCCAGGAGGTGCAGGATCTTTTCGCCATCATCCGCAGCCTGGTGGACAAGGGCGCATCGCTCATCTTTATCACGCACAAGCTCAAAGAGGTGATGGCGCTGGCCGACCGTATCACCGTCCTGAGGCACGGCAAGGTGGTTGGCTCGACCACACCGGCAGAGACGACCGAAGCCGAACTGGCCTCGATGATGGTCGGACGTGAGGTGCAACTGACGGTGGAAAAGGGGCCGCCGCGCCCGGGCGAGCCCGTCCTCGAGGTGGAACACCTCTCGGTGCTGGACGCCCGCCACCATCTGGCGGTGGATGATGTGTCGTTCGAGGTGCGCTCGGGTGAGATCGTCGGCGTCGCCGGGGTGCAGGGCAATGGCCAGACCGAGTTGGTAGAGGCGGTGACGGGGCTGCGCCCGGTTCTGGCGGGTTGCGTGCGCATCGCCGGCCAGGACACCACGCGTTGCACGCCGCGGCAGATCACCGAGTGCGGCGTGGGGCACGTGCCCGAGGACCGCCAACGCGACGGCCTGGTGCTGAGCTTTCCAGTGGCCGACAACATGGTGCTGAACACCTCGTACCTGGACCCCTACGCGCGCGGCATCGTGCTGCAACTGGACACGATCCAGGAGGCGGCGCAGAGCCTCGTCAACCAGTTCGATGTGCGCACGCC
>JAAZBY010000674.1 GCA_012513595.1 Chloroflexota bacterium | reverse complement strand
GGGCGCCGGCGAAACACTTGACCTCGTGCCCCGGCACCGCCACCCGCGCCCGCGGCCCGTCACAGCGCAAGGGCGCGTCGACCAGGACCATCTCCGGCCCGACGGCGATGCAGTGCCGGTAGGTGGAACCGACGAAAAAGACCTCCACCAGGTCCCCCTCAAAGATCACCGCGTCGGCCGCGGCGGGCGCCTCCCCGGGGGCCAAGAGGGCCGCCGCGTCGGCCTTGAACACCACCGTCACCGGGCCGCCCGCCTCCGCCCCCGCCACGGAGCCCGGGATGGCGGCGCCGGCGGCCTCCACCGTCTGCCCGTCGGGCGCCAGGCGCCCGGCCAGCACGTTGGTGACGCCGAGAAACTCGGCCACAAAGGCGGTGCTCGGGGTGCGATAGATCTCTTCCGGCGTGCCCACCTGCCGCACCAGGCCCGCGTCCATCACCACCACCTGGTCGGCCATCGAGAGGGCCTCCTCCTGGTCGTGGGTGACGTAGATCGTCGTGATGCCCACCTGCCGCTGCAGGCGGCGCACCTCCACGCGCAGGCGCTGGCGCACCTTGGCGTCAAGGTTGGAGAGGGGCTCGTCAAGCAGCAGCACCTTGGGCCGCACCACCAGCGCGCGGGCCAGGGCAATGCGCTGCTGCTGCCCGCCCGAGAGGGCCGTCGGCTTGCGCTCGACGATGTCCGGCGAGGACATCATCTCCACCATCTCCAGCACCTCGACCACCCGCTGCCGCACCTCGTCGGCCGGCACCTTGCGCAGGCGCAGGCCGTAGGCCACGTTGTCATAAATGCTCATGTGCGGCCAGAGGGCATAGTTCTGGAAGACCATGGCCGTCCCACGCGTCTGCGGGGCGGTGGAGGTCACGTCCTCGTCGCCGAACAGGATGGTCCCCGCGTCCGGCTCCAAAAAGCCGGCGATGCAGCGCAACAGCGTCGTCTTGCCGCAGCCGGAGGGGCCCAGGATGGCCGTCAGCCCGCCATCGACGAAGGAGAGGTCCACGCTGCGCAGCGCCTCGACCTTGCCGTAGGACTTGCGGAGCGACCGCACCGTGACTTCCATGCCCCTATATCCTCCCGAACGATGACAGATACTCCGCCTTGAGGTAACGCTCCAGCACCACCAAGAGCAGGATCCCCGGCACCATGAGGAGCAGCGCCGTGATCGAGGCCACCGGCAGCTCGTACCCCTGGCTGGCGTTATACATGAACACCGGCAGCGTCAGCACAAACGGAGAGCCGACCAATAGCGTGCCGGTGAACTCGTCGAGCGAGTAGAGAAAGATGAGCAGGCCCGAGGAGATGATCCCCGGAATGGCCAGCCGCAGCGGGATGTTCAGGAAGGTGCGCAGCCGCGAGGCGCCCAGGTTGATGGCCGCCTCCTCCAGGCTGACGGGGATCGACTTGAACACGGCCGTCATCGTCCACACGGCGTACACCAGCGCGCCGACCATGTGGATCAGCACCACGCCCGGCACCCGCCCGGCCAGGTTGAGCCGGTACAGGTACACCGTGGCGTTGACAAAGACCGGCAACTGCGGGAAGGCCTGCGGCAGCATAAAGATCATCAGCACCACGGCCTTGAAGGGCACATTGAAGCGGGCTAGGACGTAGGCCAGCGGCACCGTGAACAGGAGCGACAGCCCCGTCACCAGGAAGGCGATCAGCACGCCCACCTCCAGCGCCTGGCCCATGCGCCCCTGGAAGACCTTGGCCCAGTAAAAGGTGCCCACCTGCTGCGGCAGGAGGTGGGGCCAGTACCACTTTTCCGCCACCGACCAGATCACCAGGCCAGACAGCGGCCCAAAGATGATGAACAGGGCGAACACGACCAATATCATACGGACGATCTGGGCTTTTCTCATCGCTGGGCCTAACCCTTCTTGGTCACCGAGCGGAGGTAGTAGATGGCCGCCCCGCTGGCGCACAGATAGGAGACCACGCCCAGGGCGTTGGCCACGCCCAGGTCGTTCTGTTGCTTGATGCGATAGTAGACGTCGATCATGACCATCTGGGGCCCCTCGCCGCCGCCGATCATCATGGGGATGGAGAATGAGGCCAACATCGACGTAAAGATCAGCACGGCCGCCACGGCGATGGAGGTGGCGGACATCGGCAGCAGCACGTCTTTGACCTGGCGGAACCAGCCCGCGCCAAAGTTGCGCGCCGCCTCGAGGAAGGTGTCCCCCACTGACTCAAAGGCCCCCAGGGTGAGCAGGATGGCCAGCGCCATGTTCTTCCAGGCCAATGAGACCGAGATGCCCACCCAGGAGTAGGCGATCGAGGGGGGATGATCGAGGTTGACCAGCCCGAGCGTCGCCAGCCCCGAGTTCAGCAGGCCGTGCGGCGCCAGGAAGACGCGCATGGCGTGCCCCACCACGACGTAGGGGACGAAGAGTGGGATCTTGAACAGGAACTCTACCCATTGGCCGCCATAGATGCGCACAAAGCCAGAGACGAGCACCGCGATGATGAGCACCAACACCAGGCTGACGGCCGAAACAAAGATGGTATAGAGCACATCGCCCGCATAAAGGCGATAGGCCGTGGCATAGTTCTGCAGGGTGAACTCGCCGGCGTCGTTCAGGAAACTCGTGATCGCCGAGCGCACAAAGGGCATAAAGAACAGGCCCACGACGATCGC
>JAAZBY010000673.1 GCA_012513595.1 Chloroflexota bacterium | reverse complement strand
GCTCGCCGGTCGGTACTTACGGTTCTCTACAGTGCTATCATCATCCCTGATGACCGCCGCATGTTACCACGGGGCGGGGGGCCTGTCAATCGCTGACGGATCATGATGTTGCGCGTGGAGCCCCGGGCTGGCACGTAACCCGGCAGGTATGCGGGTGTTGTGGGCTGTAGCGGCCATAGATGGTGCGCCACAAGGTGGCTGCATTGACGGGGATGCGCCGCGATGCTATACTTGCGGACGATCCGGCAGATGATGTCCCCATCCACATAGGAGGAATCGGCGGTGAACGAGGTGTTCGAGCGGGTCAAGGTGATCATTGTGGAGCAGCTGGGCGTGGATGAGGACAAGGTCACCCAGGAGGCCAGCTTCCGCAAGGACCTGGAGGCCGACTCTCTCGACTTGGTCGAGCTCATCATGGCCTTTGAAGACCAGTTTGGCGAGGAGATCTCGGACGAGGAAGCCCAGAAGATCGAGACGGTTGGCGACGCTGTGGCCTTCCTGGCCAGCAAGGGCTGAGCGGTCGACAGGCGTCCCGATTCTGGCTTTAGCGGTGTCGTGCTGGGAGGATGCTCCGCGATTGGTTATCGTGAGGCATCCTCTTCTGCTATCCCGGAGCGACTGCACAGCGCGTACCAGCCGGGCACAGCAGCATTGGGCAGGTAGTGGGGCAAAATGCAAGGAGACCTGAGCGCGGTGATCCTCGCCGGCGGGCGCGGCGAGAGGCTGGGTGCCGACAAGGCGGACATCCTACTGGGCGGGCGTACCCTGCTAGCCCGCACCGTGGACGCGCTGCGCCCTCTGACGGACGACCTGGTCGTCGTTCTGCGAACGGGCCAACGCCTGGCCCACACGCCCCCCGGCGTCCGCCGGGCTGAGGATCTGGCTCCTTACGAGGGAGTCCTGGCCGGGGTGGCGGCGGGCCTGCAGGCCTGCCGCTCCGAGTGGGCCCTGGTGGTCGCCTGCGATATGCCGTTCCTCAGCCAGAGGCTCATCCACTACCTATGCGAGCTACGCGACGGGAATGACGTGGTGGTGCCGCGGCTGCCGGCCGGCTTGGAGCCGCTCCACGCCCTCTACCATCGCAACTGCCTTCCCGCCATGCTCGCCAGCCTGCAGGCGGGCAAGAGGCGCCTGGTCAGCTTTTACGCCGGGCTGCGCGTGCGTTACGTGGAAGAGCCGGCGCTGCGGCGGGTCGATCCGGAGCTGCGCTCGCTGTTCAACATCAACACGCCGGATGACCTGGCGCTGGCCGCTGCCGTGGTCGCGCCCGGAGCCCACGCTACTGATCGTGCCCCTCAGCCCGCCCTGGAAGCGCTGGGCGCGGATCCCGCGACGCCGGGCAGCATGCCGTTTGACTTGTCGCCGGAGGGTGCAGACATGATGCCCAAGGGGGTCCCAGACGTCGTCGTTCGTCGCCTGCCGTACTACCTGCGCTCCCTTGTGTACATGGCCAACCGGGGGGACGAAGTCGTTTCCTCCAAAGAGCTGGGGGAGTGGTTGGGCGTCAGCCCGGCGCAGATCCGCAAGGACCTGTCCTACTTTGGCGAGTTTGGCAAGCAGGGCCTGGGCTACTCGGTACCGTATCTGCGCGACGAACTGCGTGCCATCCTCCAGACGGATCGCGACTGGCCCGTGGCGCTGGTGGGGGCGGGGGCCTTGGGCACGGCCCTGGTGAACTACCCGGTGTTCAGCCGTGGACGGTATCCCATTGTGGCCGTCTTTGACTCCGACCCGCACAAGCAGGGCCGGCGCATGCGCAGTGACCTGGTCGTCCAGGAGGTCGAGGCCATGCAGCAGGCCATCGGCGAGAGGGGGATTCAGGTGGCCATTGTGGCCGTCCCGGCCGATGCGGCGCAGTTGGTGGCCGACGAACTGGTCGCCTGCGGCATCCGGGCCATCCTGAACTATGCGCCGATCCGCCTGGTCGTGCCGAGCGAGGTACGGGTCGAGGATATCGACCCGGTGGCGCTGCTGCAGAGCATGACGTACTACCTGAGGCCCTGACCGGGGCGCACCGCGGGGAACAAAAGAGCGCGCAGCACAGGCTGCGCGCTCTTGGTTACTCGGTGGCCCAGGCAGGGGGCCCGGCGCCGTCAGGTGGTCTGCAGCGACCGCCGCAGGATCGGCAGACGCTCGAGGCCCTTGGCGGCCCCCAGGGCGGTGCAGAGCATGGGGTTCTCGGCCAGGTGGCAGGGGATCCCGGTCTCTTTGGTGAGGAAGCGGTCGATATTGCGGAGAAGCGAGCTCCCGCCGGTCATCACCATGCCCCGGTCGATGATGTCGGAAGCCAGTTCGGGCGGCGTCCGCTCCAACACCGACTTGACGTTCTCGGCGATGGTGCTGAGCGGCTCCTCGAGGGACTCGGTGACCTCATCCGAGCTGATGGTGACGATGCGCGGGAGGCCCGCGACCTGGTCGCGCCCCCGGACTTCCATGGTCAGCGGCTCATCCAACTTCATGGCGCTGCCGATGGTGATCTTGACCAGCTCAGCCGTATGGTCACCGACGATCAGGTTGTATTTGCGCCGCACGTAGGCGGCGATAGCCTCGTCAAGCTTGTTGCCGGCTACCCGCACGGAGCTTGACACCACGATCCCGTGCATCGAGATCACGGCCGCCTCGGCGGTGCCGCCGCCGATGTTCACGACCATATTGCCAGTGGGCGTGTCTACCGGAAGGTTGGCGCCAAGGGCCGCGGCCAGGGGCTCGGGGATCAAGTAGGCCACGCGTGCCCCGGCCTGGACGGCCGCCTCACGCACGGCGCGGCTCTCCACGGTGGTCACGCCCACCGGTACGCTGAGCATCACCTCGGGGCGCCGCTCGATGCGGCTGCAGAGCTTGGTGATAAAGTAGCGTAGCATCCCCTCGGTCACTTCGTAATCGGCGATGACGCCGTCACGGACAGGGCGGGATACCTCGATCGTCTCGGGAGTGCGGCCCAGCATAGCGCGGGCTTCGTCGCCGACGGCCAGCATGCGGTTGTCGATCCGGGAGATCGCCACCACGGAAGGCTCGTTCAAGACAACGCCCTTGCCTCGCACAAAGACGATGACGTTCACGGTGCCAAGGTCGATGCCTATCTGCTTACCGAACATTCACCCTCCCGGCTGTTGTGTCGGAGCGTATAATAGCATAACCCCGAGCATGGGCCAACTAGGGCTGCGGGAAGGGCACGGTGCCCCACTCGATAGGCTCCTCGCATCGTTCCGCCGGGGCATCATGATCAACCTCGGCCACCCGTGAGATGCTGGCGCCGAGTTCGCGGAGTTTGCTGTCTATACTTTGGTAGCCGCGATCGATATACGCGACGTTGTCGATGTGCGTGGTGCCCTCGGCGGCCAGGCCCGCCAAGACCATGGCCGCGCCCGAGCGGATGTCCAGCGCGCGGACCGGGGTGCCGCGCAGGGGAGTGGGCCCTTGCACCACGGCCAACCGGCTGGACGTGATGTCGATCTGGGCGCCCATCTGGCAGAGGGAACGCACGTACTCCAGGCGGCCATCAAACATGGTCTCATAGATCGTGCTCGTGCCGCTGGCCTGGGTCATGGTGGTCGCAAAGGGGGCCTGAAGGTCGGTGGGGAAGCCGGGGTACGGGTAGGTCTGGATGTTGGCGGCCTGCAGCGTGCGCGGGGCGGCCACCTCGTACCGCTGCGGTGTTGCGATTACCTCGACGCCCGCCTCCAGCAGCTTGTTGGTCAGGGCGCCGAGCCAGAGCGAGACGCTGTCCTCCATCACGATGCGCCCGCCGGTGATGGCCGCTGCCAGGGCAAAGGTACCCGCCTCCATGCGATCGGGCATGATGCGGTAGACGGCCCCGTGCAGCTTGTGGGTGCCCTCGATGCGGATGGTACTCGTCCCGGCGCCATCGATGCGGGCGCCCATGGCGCACAAAAAGTCGGCCAGGTCGGCCACCTCGGGCTCTACCGAGGCGTTCTCGATGATGGTGGTGCCGTTCGCCAGGCAGGCGGCCATGAGTAGGTTCTCGGTGCCGGTGTGTGAGGGATAGTCGAGCACCAGCGACCCGCCCCGCAGGCGCGGCGCCCGGATGACATAGTTCTCCTCGTTGAGGCTGACCTCGGCGCCCATCGTCTGGAAGCCCTTGAGGTCCACGCTTACCGGGCGCGTGCCGATGGCGCAGCCGCCGGGGTGCGGAGCCTGGGCCTGCCCGAAGCGAGAGAGCAGCGGGCCGACGATGAGGAAGCTGGCCCGCATCTTGGTGGCCAGGTCGACCGGCAGAGTCGCGTCTGAGATGCGCGTGGCCTTGATGCGCAGGGTGTTGGGCCCCTCAAAACGCGCGGCAACGCCCAGGCCTGCCAGAACCCGCACCATGTTGCGGATGTCCTCAATGTAGGGGACGTTCTCAAGCAGGCACTCGTCCGCCGTGAGGAGCGTGGCCGCAATGATGGGCAGGGCGGCATTTTTGGCGCCGCCGATCTCGACCTTGCCAGTTAGGGCTCGCTGTCCCTCGATGACTAGAGGCATGGTATCACCTTTGGCTGGTAGCAGCAGATACTGGGACGACGAGGGCGTCGAGCGGCCGGTTCGGGGCAGGCGGATGCCCGCCTGCCCTTTTGATGTGCAGCATAGCGCGCGGGTTGGTGGCTGTCAACGGCCTTCCGCGATGGTGGTGCTGCGAGCCTCCTCATGCGCTCGGTCACTTGGGCATATTGCTCAGGGCGATGTACGCCGGGCGTGGGCTGAGTTCCGGGTAGGAGGGCGTCGTGATCGCCCACCAGTACTGTTCGTCGTTCGGCGTCCAATCCGGGTCGGCCATGTAGATCAGCGACATGACCCCAATCCAGGGTGACCAGTTCTGCTTGGCGAACTGGTAGGCGCGCACGAGGTACTCGGCTTTCTGCTCTTCGCTGACGGCGTGCCAGTTGTAGGGAGACTCGGGCCGCGGGTCGCTCGTCCAGCCGAACTCCAGCAGGGCGACCTGCTTGTTCGCGTCCCCGTTCTGGACCATGAT
>JAAZBY010000672.1 GCA_012513595.1 Chloroflexota bacterium | reverse complement strand
GTGCTCGAGATGGGCATGTACGCCCTTGGCGAGATCGAGATGCTGTGCCGGCTGGCGCGCCCGCAGGTGGGTGTGGTGACCAACGTCGGCCCAGTGCACCTCGAGCGGCTGGGCACGGTCGAGCGGATCGCCCAGGCCAAGGCGGAACTCCTCGCGGCACTGCCCGCAGGGGGGGTGGCCGTCCTGAACGGGGACGACCCCCTGGTGATGGCCATGTCCTGCCCGGCGGGGGTGCGCCGCCTGACCTACGGCCGCGGGGAGGGCAACGCCGTGCGGGCCACGCACGTGTCCAGTCGCGGGCTCGAGGGGGTCCGCTTTACGGTGGGGGTGGAGGCGGTGCCCGAGCTGGGCATCGCGGCCGGTCAGTGCGCGCTGAGCGCCCCGACCCCTGGGGCGCACACCGTCATGCCGGCGCTGGCGGCCGTGGCCGTCGGTCTGCTGGAGGGGCTGACCTGGGACGAGATCGCCGCCGGCCTGGGGAACCAGGCCGCCGACCTCAGGCTGGTGCCCAGGCGTGCCCAGGGCGGTGCCACTCTGCTCGATGACACTTACAACGCCAGCCCGGCCTCGATGTTGGCGGCGCTCGACCTGCTGGGTGAGATCCCCGGGCGGCATGTGGCCGTCCTGGGTGACATGCTCGAGCTGGGCACCCACGAAGAAGAAGGCCACCGCCAGGTGGGCGCACGCGCTGCCCAGGTGCTGGACCTGCTGGTGACGGTGGGCCCCCGCGCGGCGCGGCTTGCCGACGAGGCGCGCCGCCGCGGGCTGCCGCCGGAGGCCGTGCACTCGGTGATGGAGGTCGAAGAGGCGGTGCGCCTGCTGCCCGAGTTGGTGCGTGAAGGAGACGTCTTGCTGGTGAAGGGGTCGCGCAGCGTGGGGCTGGAGGGGCTTGTGGCGGCCATCGCGGAGCGGGCCGAGTGAGCGCGCCGCAGGGGTTGGCTTCCACGGCCCTGGTTGCCATCGGGGCGTTCCTGGCCACGGCGCCGTGGGGCGGCGCTTCGGTCGAGGCGCTGCTTCGCCGAGGGATCGGCAAGAACATCCGCGCGGAAGAGCCGGACGCCCACCAGCGCAAGGCAGGCACGGCCACCATGGGGGGCCTGTTGTTCCTGGCCGGGCTGACGGTGGCCTCGGTTGTGCTGGCGCTGCTCGGCCATGCCAGGGTGCTGGCGCCGCTGGCGGTGATGTTGGCCTACGGAGCCCTGGGCGCCTACGACGACGTGCAGGGCCTGCGAGACGCCAAGGGCGTCGGCTGGCTGGCGCGCTACAAGTTCATCACCCAGTGGGGCGTGGCCCTCGTGCTGGCGCTGGTCCTCTACCTGGCGGCGGGGCAGCGCGTCCTGGTGGTCCCGCTCAGTGGGCGGGTCGTGGCGATTGGCTGGTGGTTCGTGCCGATCGCGGCGCTGGGGATGGTGGCGTTTTCCAACGGGGTGAACCTGGCCGACGGCATGGATGGCCTGGCCGGCGGAACGTCGGCGGTCGCCGCCGGGGCCTATGCCCTGATCGCACTCGCCTCCGGGCAGGAGGGACTGGGCCTGTTCTGCGCCGCTCTGGTCGGGGTGTTGATGGCCTTTCTGTGGTTCAACGTGCACCCGGCGCGCCTGTTCATGGGTGACACGGGCTCCCAGGCGTTGGGCGCGGGCCTGGCGGCCATCGCCATGCTCAGCGGGCACTGGCTGCTGTTGCCGCTGATTGGCGTGGTGTTCGTGGCCGAGGCGCTCTCGGTGATGATGCAGGTCAGCTACTTCAAGTGGACGCGCCGGCGGCACGGAGAGGGGCGACGCATCTTCCGGATGACCCCGCTGCATTACCATTTCGAGTTGGCCGGCATGTCGGAAGTGCAGGTCACCCTGCGAGCCTGGATCGTGGGGGTGGTGGCGGCGCTGTTGGGGATTGTGCTGGCGTTGGGAAGGATATGATCGCGCACGAAGCATTACGCGGCTTGCGAGCAGGCATCGTCGGGGCGGCCCGTGAGGGGACCGCGCTGGCGCGCTTCCTGGCTGCCTGCCATGCCCGCGTCACCCTGAGCGACGCCAAACCGGCCCAGGCGCTCGGCGAACGCCTGGCTCAGCTGGCCGGGCTCGACGTGCGCCTGGCCCTCGGCGGCGCCCCGCTGAACCTGGCCGACCTGGACGTGCTCTTTCTGAGCCCCGGCGTGCCGCCCACCGCGCCGATTGTAGGCCAGGCGCGGGAACTGGGGCTGCCCCTTTCCAGCGAGCCGCGCCTGTTCACGCAGGTCTGCGCGGCGCCGGTGGTGGGCATAACGGGTTCGAGCGGCAAGACGACCACGACCGCGCTGGTCGGGCGCATGTTTGCGTGTCAGGGTCTGGAGACCTGGGTGGGCGGGAACATCGGCGAGGCGCTCACCGAGCGCCTGCTGGAGCCCACCGGGCCCGACGTGGCCGTACTGGAGCTCTCCAGCTTCCAACTGGAGATGTTCTCCCCCGATTACCAGGGGTCGGCGGTAGAGGAGCGGCGCACGGCCGCCTCGCGGGTGTTGTCTCTGGACGGGTGGAGCCCGAGGGTCGCCGCCGTCACCAACATCACGCCGAACCACCTGGATCGGCACCCGAGCATGGAGGACTATGCCCGGGCCAAGGCGAACCTCGTGCGGTTCCAGACGCCCGCTGACTGGGCCGTGCTGAACCGCGACGATCCACGCTCCTATGCGCTCCGCGCGGAGACGCGCGGGCGGGTGCTCCTCTTTAGCCTGCGCGAGCCGGTCGATGAGGGGGGGTACCGGGCCGGCGACCGGTTGCTGCTGCGGCTGGACGGCCGCGAGACGGACCTCTGCCGGGTGCGCCAGGTGCCGCTGCGCGGCGCCCACAACCTGGCCAACGTGCTGACGGCGGCCTGCTGCGCCTTGGCCGGGGGGGCCTCGACCGAGGCGATGCGCGAGGCCGTGCGCACCTTTAGCGGGGTGGCGCACCGGCTCGAGATCGTCCGTGAGGTCGCCGGGGTGACCTACGTCAACGATTCGATCGCCACGTCGCCCGAGCGGGCCATCGCGGCGCTGCGCGCCTACCGCGAGCCGCTGGTGCTCCTGGCCGGCGGGCGTGACAAGAACCTGCCCTGGGAGGAGTGGGCTGACCTGGCCTTGCAGCGGGCTCGCATCGTGATCGCCTTTGGCGAGGCGGTCCCGATCATCGAGGCGGCGCTGGCCAGCGCGCGCGATAGGCTGCTAACGGGGCGCGATGGCCTGGCGACGGTCGAACGCGCGGTCACCATGGCCGAGGGGGTGGCCCTGGCCGCGCGGCTGGCTCGGCCGGGGGACGTGGTGCTCCTCTCCCCGGGCGGAACCAGCTTTGATGCCTTTGACGACTTTGAGCAGCGGGGCCAGGCCTTCCGCGACCAGGTCAGGGGGCTGGGCGAATGAGCGCAGCACTGGCGGCCCTCAACAGACGCTCGCGACTGTGGCGCACCGACCTCATCCTGGTGTTGGTGGTGGCCGCCCTCCTGATGCTCGGGCTGGTGATGGTCAAGAGCGCCTCGTACGGGTTTGCTCTGCTCGGGGGCAACCTGGAGGGGCAACCGGATCACTTTCTGAAGCGGCAGCTGGTGTTCGCCGTCATCGGCTCACTGGTCATGGTGGTGTTCAGCCGGGTCAGCTACCGACTGTGGGCCAGGTGGGCGCTCTTGATACTGGGCGGCTCCCTGTTCGTCCTGGTCGGCGTGCTCGTGGCGGGGCAGCAGCACCAAGCGACCCTTCGCTGGCTCTTCCGGGGGTCCGTGCAGCCGGCCGAGTTCGCCAAGCTGGGCCTAATGATCTACATCGCGGCCTGGCTGGGCAGCCGGGGCGACCAGCTGCGTGCTACGGGGCCGGGCCTGCTGGCCTTTGCGCTGCTGATGGGCGGGGTGAGCGCCCTGATCCTGTTGCAGCCCAACTTTTCCACCGCCGTGATCCTGGTGCTGACGGCTACGGCGATGTTCTTCGCCGCCGGGGCCAGCATGAAGCAGATGGTCATCCTGCTGACCGTGGGGATCGCGGCGTCGTACCTGTTGGTGCGGCTGGTGTCGTACCGGAACACCCGCCTGATGCTGTTTCTCGAGGGGCCCTTTAGCGACCCGACCGGCGAGGGGATGCAGCTCGTCCAGGCGCTCATCGCTCTGAACCGCGGCGGATGGCTGGGCGTGGGGCTGGGGCACAGCCAGCAAAAGTTCACCGTCTATGCTCCGCATACCGACGGCATCTTTGCCATCATTGCCGAGGAGCTTGGCATTCTGGGGGTTCTGGCCCTTGCGGCGCTGTACGCGGTGTGGGCCTGGCGCGGGCTGCGCATCGCCTGGTACGCTCGGGAGGCGTACGGGCGCATTCTGGCCGTCGGGTTGACCACCTGGGTGGTGTTCCAGGCTTGCGTCCACGTGGGCGTGCTCACGGCATCTATTCCCTTTACGGGTACCGTACTGCCCTTTATTAGTTATGGCGGCTCCTCGCTGAGCAGTATGC
>JAAZBY010000671.1 GCA_012513595.1 Chloroflexota bacterium | reverse complement strand
GGCGACGCTAGTTGCCGAGGGCCCCGAGGGCTGGGCAGAGATGGAAAAGAAGATCGCCGAGGCGGCCACGGCGCAGGAGGTCGGGGAGCAGCGCACGCGGGGCATGACTGGCGCCCTGGAGCAGTTTGAGGGTGCGGTGCAGACCCTCGGCATCACGGCGGGCGAGACGTTCCTGCCCACAGTAACGGAGGCCGTGGAGGGCACAACCAACTTGGTCGACGCGCTGGCTGGTGTAAGCCCTGAGGCTCTGAAGGTCGCCATCGGCCTGGCCGGCGTCGCGGCAGCAGCGGGGCCGATGTTGCTAGTGGTAGGTAGTCTACTCAAGGTGCTGCCGGTCTTCACTACTCCGCTTGGTGGGCTGACAGTACTGCTTCTCGGCCTAGCTGGCGCCCTGGGGCTGGCGGGCGAGGACGGTGTGACATTACGAGACGGGCTTCACGAGTTGGGCCAGGAGCTTCAGAAGCGCGAGGGGCTAGAGGAGGTTGGCCTCTGGATCGATCGTCTGGCCACGCTGACGGATTGGCTTGCTGCCGTGGGCGAAGGGGCCAGGGGAATGGCGCGGTTCTTTCGCGACCCGTTCGGTGTTCTGGATCAGATGACGGAAGAGCAGATAGCTCTGGACCAGAGCGCCGGGATAACGCCAGAGGACGATGAGGCCTACTTCCGCGAGGGGCGCTACCTGCCCGAATGGGCACGCCGCGGGCTCGGTCTCTCCAACCGATCGACGGATACAGAGGCGGCGCTGAACGAGCTGGTGGACATGATCGTCGGGCCCGAGACAGCCAGGCTTATAACGTTCACACCGCAAGGCATCGAGATTGTTGTCGGCAGTATGCCAATGAGTGGGGAGCAGTTGAGTTCGGTCTGGGCTGATCCAGCGATGTGGGACCTCATTGACAAGGTGGTTCCACCGGAAGGGTACTCCGCTGACGTAGGCTTTCGACTAGCCCAGACGGCGGAAGAAACTGCTAAGCTGGCCGAGCAGGCGGCGGCTCGGGCGCGGATGCTTGAGGGACAGATCAACCCTCGTGGGGGCGTGGGGCTCGACGAGTACGGCCCCGAGATACCTGCGGGCTACTATCCCTTGCCGCCCGAGGGCTATACCGAGCAGACACCCAATACGCTTGGGGGCATCGGCTCGCAGCCCTATGGCCCCGAGGAGATGAAGACACCGGCCCTGGATCAGCTCTTCGGAGAGGAGGATGTTGCCCTTGGCTTTTCACTGACGCCCGCGCAGACGCCGGAGGAGGTGGCGGCCCTGGCCGAGTCGGTGCTGCCGCCAGAGGGGAGCCTGACGCGCAGCGTCACCATCGCCGCGCGAGCGGACCCCGCACAACTCGAACGCAGCGCTGACGAGGTGGCGGCCGCTTGGGAGCGCGCCATCGCCCAGCGCTTGGAGCGCCTCAAGCGGAACAAGATGGTCGAAACCGGCGGCCTCCTCGAAGAGGCGGCGGCCGTGGGCATGGCGCGATAGGGAGGCGATAGGTGGCCTACTGGATCACACG
>JAAZBY010000670.1 GCA_012513595.1 Chloroflexota bacterium | reverse complement strand
GCCTCGAGGCGCAGGGCCCAGTCCTCACCGTCGGGCTGGCTCGGCAGCAGCACCTCGCAGAAGGCGTTGGCGCGCAGCGTCTCTGCCGGGAGCCATTCGCCCGTCCTGGGGTTGAACCAGTCCGCCCGGTAGGCGGCGCCGAACGGCACGGCGCGTAGGGTGGCGCGCGGGCAGTCCGCCTCCAAGTAGACAAGCACCAGGCTGAGGTCGGGCGTCGTCGCGCAGTAGGCCCAGCCGCGATTGCCCGTCACTCCCGAGGACTTGTTGGGGTAGATGTAATCGGCCCTGGGGACCAGTTCCTGGTAGCGGGTGCCGGTGGACAGGACGAACGCTCTCAGGTGCTGCATCTGCGCGCCGGACTGCCAGGTCAGCGCCTCCCAGGTCTTGTAGGGCGCCGGCTCCTCGACGTCGCCGCCCCACAGGCCGACGCAGCCATAGATGTGGCCGGCCAGCCCGCCCGACAGGACGCTGCCGTACATGCCCGAGCGCGCGTAGAGGTCCGCCTCAGCCGAGCCGGGCGCGACCTCAGTACCGGGGGGCCAACCGGGGTAGAAGGGCTCGCCGTTCCGCGCCGGGCGCGGCGGGACGGCCTGCTCATAGATGTGCGTCAAGAGCCAGTGGCTGTTGTGGTCGCGCAGGTTGCCGATCTGGTGCAGCTGCAGCCAGCCGGCCTCGTCATCACCGCCAAAGTTCAGCAGGCTGGAGCCGGCCGAGTTGCAGGAAAGGAGCGTGCCAAAGGCCGGCACCCCTTTGCGGACCACGGCTTTGGCGGCCAGGTTGAAATCGCGGAAAGAGATGCTGTGCGACGGCGTGTCAAAGTGGATGGGGCTGAGGATGCAGATATTGGCCTGATAGCGGCTCCACACGTACTGGATATAACGCGCGTACGACTCGGGCCAGGCGTAGTGGGCCTTCCAGGCCGGGCTGGCGTCGCGACGGGCTACCTCGATGAAGGGGATGAACCCCTGGGCGTTGAGATAGTTCACCTTGCGGTCCATATACTGAAAGTAGGTCGGGTTGATCCTGTCAATGTCTGGGAAGACGGCCTCGTACCCGGGCACCCGGCCGGGGAACGCGAAGGGCCGGCCCCCCTCGTTGTGCATATCCTTGGCGCTCTCGGTGCCGGCCTGCTGCCAGGCAGCGCGGATCGGCGTGCCGTCCGCGGCGATGAGGCGGGCGGGCTGGCCGTCGTTCGCCCAGTTGGGGAAGGCGGCGATCATGGCGATGCAGTTGAACCCCTGTGCCTTGCGCAGGCGGACCATGTCCTGAAAGCTCATCCCGGGGTGGGGCGGGCCGGCGTGCGCCTGCTCAACCCAGGGGAAGCGGAAGGTCGGCGTGGCCCACCACGTGTCGCCGATCAGGAAGCACGGCGTGCCGTCCGCATACTGGAGGGCGTGGCCGTTGGGCGTGGGGCGGGGCATGCCGCGCCGGCAGGGATTCTTGGCGCACTCGGCGGCGCTCCAGGGAACCGCGGTAAAGGCGCCCCGCTGCCCAGCAAGCCCGCGATCGTCCTGGCTCGCGCCGCTCTCCCACCGCCAAGTGCCGGGGGCATCTGCCATCACGCGCACGCGGAACGTGCGGCCGCCGTCCCAGAACCCGTAGGCCCGCCGTGCGCCCGCCGGGCCTGTCAGGGTTACCCAGGCCTCGACGTCGGTGTAGGGGTTGGCATAGTCGCGCGCGGCCTGGAGCGTGATTTCGACCCTTTCCCACACGCGCACGGTGCGCGTCCCCGTGTCGCCGGCCTGTTCTGGCATGCGTCCCTCCGCCTCTCGCTGGGATGGTGCTTGGTTGGCGCCGCAACGGCCCCTTTGGCCCATGCGGGACAGTGTACCTGGCGCGCCCTGGGGCGTCCATCGACTGGAGCCATGCGGCCGACGCGGGTGATGGCCCCTTGACCTGTGCGTTGCCGATGGTACCATCATGCTGAAGCGGCCCGAAGGAAGGGAGGCCTGCGATGCAGCGGTCACGACGGCGCAGCCTGTGGTGGCTGGCACCGGTGCCCCTGGTGCTACTGGGCGTGGTGGGCTTGTTGTTGGCCCTGGCGCCGCCGGGAACGCCCCTGTACGGTGCGGTGCGCGCCATGGGGCTGCTGGGCTATGGTGGCGTTTTCGTTTCCGCACTTTCTTCCCTGTACGTGGCCGAACTGGCGCGGTTCTTTGGCCGGCCGTTCCTGCGCCTGCACCACACGCTGGCGCTCTCGTCGCTCGGCTGCCTTACGCTGCACCCGCTGTTCTATACCCTCTATCTCGGCGATCTGAGGGCTCTCGTCCCGGATCTGAGCTCATGGCGGGTGATCTGGACTTTCGCCGGACGGCCGGCCCTGGTGCTGCTGGCCATCGCGGCGCTGGCGGGGTTCCGCAGGGCGGCCCTCGGGCGCCGCTGGCGCCTCGTTCACTGGCTGACCTATGTCGCGTTCTGGATGGCGACGGTGCATGCCCTGCTCCTGGGGACTGATCTCACCCGTGTTGCGGCGCGCGCGACGGCCTTGGCCATGGCCTTGGCGATCCTGGCGGCTTTTGTGGCCAAACGCCGCAAGATGCGTCGCGTTGCCGCGCGCCGGCCGCGGCCTGCCCCGGCAGGGTAAGACCTGGTCGGCCACACTGACTGACGGAGGCAAAGGGTCGCATGCAGGCACTCTTGATCTGTGATGACCTCGAAGAGACGGTGGTCCTGCGATTGGTCCTGCAGCGCGCGGGGCTGACCGTGTCGTCAGCGGCGACGCTCGATGCCGGGCTCAAGGTGCTGGCCGAACAGGAGGCCGCGGTCATCCTGCTCGCCTCCCGGTCCGGGTCGCCACGCTCGCAGGTGCTGCGCGTGCGGCAGGATAGCAGCGCCTGCCTCCTGGTGTTGAGCAGCTCGACGGATGAGGACGAGCTCGTGGAGGCCTACGACGCCGGGGCGGACCTGGTGACGGTGCGCCCCTTCAGCGCCCGCCTCCTGATCGGCCAGTTGCGGGCCCTGCTGCGTCGCTCCAGTGGGGCGGTCAGCGGGGCGCTCCCCTCGTTCGTGGTGGGATCGTTGCGGCTGGACCCCGCCGGCCGCATGGTGCAGATCGGCTCACGCGCCAGCCGCCGCCTCACGCAGCTGGAGTACCGCCTCCTCCACACCCTGATGATGTTCCCCGGCCAGACGGTGCCCACCGAGACGATCGTCGAGCGCGTCTGGGGGTTCGAGGGCGCTGGAGGCATGGAGCTGGTGCGGGGCCTGGTGCGCCGCCTGCGTGGCAAGGTCGAGGCCGACCCCAGGCGCCCGCAGCATATCATCACCGATCCGGGCATCGGCTACCGCCTGGAGGTGCCCGAGCACTGATTCCGTCTACCAAGAGTGTCAACGGGGCACAGGCCCCGGGCGCATCGACCGGCGATTGGCACGTTGCTGACACGGGAATTGCACAGGAGTCTGTTATCCTCGCTCTAGGCCGGATTCAGGGCCACAGATGCTAGCGTGATCGGGAGGATCAGACATGCCGTATGCAGTATGCCCCGCGTGTGACGAGGAGTTCATGGTGCGGGGCAACCCGACTCTCGGCCAGCGGGTCGAGTGTCCGGAGTGCCATGCTCGCCTCGAAGTCGTCTACCGCAACCCCCTCGAACTCGACTTTGCCTACGAGGACGAGTGGGATGAGGACGACGAGGACGAAGACGAGGACGAAGACGAAGAAGAGGACGACGAGGAGTAACCGCGTCGCCTGGTGAACGCGCTGCCCCGGCCCGCTGGCCGTCCGTTGCGGGAAGCGGGCCGGGGCTCCCAAGGTCTGTCTCCGCTGCGGCCACGCCGCGCACCTTTGGATGGTTCTGCCGTTCAGTGTACACTGCCGAGACGCCGCGTCCCGGCCGCCGGCAGCCCGCAGAGTGGGCACCCCCGGACGGGCGGGCGGAACGAGGCACGGACGACGATGATCCACCCAACGAGAGGAGTGCGGCGAGATGGCCCAGGCCAAGCAGGGTGACAAGGTACACGTCCACTACACCGGGCGGCTGACCGATGGGACGGTGTTTGACTCGTCGCAAGGTCGCGACCCGCTGGAGTTTGAGATCGGGCGGCACCAGGTGATCCCTGGGTTCGAGAAGGCCGTCGAGGGCCTGAGCGTGGGCGAGTCTACCACGACTACTATCCCAGCCGCGCAAGCCTATGGCGAGCGTCGCGAGAACCTGGTCATGCAGGTGCCCCTCGCGCACATGCCGGAAGGGCTCAACCCGCAGGAAGGGCAGCAGCTGTACATGCGTCAGCCAAACGGCCAGCCGGTGGCGGTGCGCGTGGCGGCGGTGAGCAAGGACACCGTCACGCTCGATGCCAACCATCATCTGGCCGGCAAAGACCTGACCTTTGAGATCCGCCTGGTAAAGATCGGGTGACGAGGCCGGCCCCCGCGGGGCGGCCAGTGGTTCCCTAAGGGCTTTGCATCGACGTCGGCCGGGTTCCTTTCCACAGCCGGGAGGCGAAGATGGGACGCGTGACGCTGCGCCAGTGGCTGATCGTGCTCGCCGTGGTGGCCACCATCGTGGTCAACGTTCTCGCCAACGCTCTACCCTTCAACAACAAGTCGACCGCAGAGATCTCGGATAGTTTTGACGTCTACTTTGTTCCGGCTGGATACGTCTTTGCCATCTGGGGCCTGATCTACGTCGGGCTGCTGGCCTATGCGGTGTACCAGGCTCTGCCAGGGCGTGCCGGGGATCCCGTCCTGCGGAGCATCGCGCTGCCCTTTGGCCTGGCCAGCGTTGGGAACATCGCCTGGCTGTTCCTGTGGCACTACCTGTACATCCCCTGGACGCTCCTGGCAATGCTGCTCCTCTTGGGGGCACTCCTGGCCATCTACCTGCGGTTGGGGGCGGCCGGCAGGCCGGCGTCGGCGGCCGAGCGCTGGTGCCTGCGGGTCCCGTTCAGCGTGTACCTCGGCTGGATCACGGTGGCGACGATCGCCAACGTTACCGACGTCCTCGACTGGGTAGGCTGGGGCGGCTGGGGGATCGGCCCGCTGACCTGGGCGGTGATCATCCTGGTAGTGGCGACGGCGATCGCCGCGTTGGTCGCCTGGACGCGGCGCGACGTGGCCTATGAGGCGGTCATCGTCTGGGCGCTAGTGGGGATCGCCGTGGCCCAGGCCGATGCCCGAGCGGTGGCGATCGTCGCGGGGGCCATGGCCGTGCTGGTCGCCGTGGTGACGGTGCTCAGCCTGCGGCGGGCGGCCCCGAGCGCCGCCTGACGCGCGCGGGAGGGGCGCCCTTACGGGCGCGGATGCCCGACCGGCATGAGGTACAGTGGGGTCTGCTCCGTGGGGAGGTCCAGCGCCTCGCGCACCGCGTCGTCTGAGAAGGCGCCGATGGAGACCGTCCCCAGACCGAGCGCGGCGCACTCGAGGTAGACGTTCTCGGCGGCATGGCCGGCCTCCAGGTGTACGTAGCGCTCGGCGCGATCGCCGTACTTGGCGGCCGTCCTCTCGTAAACTCCCACGATGACCAAAGTAGCCGGGGCCGAGCGCACCGCTGGCGCCCCGCCGGCCGCCGCCGCCAGCGCCTCTCGCCGCTCGTGCTGGGCCAGCGGTAGCAGGGCATGCCCGTCTGGCACGTACTGGTAGGCACCGGCCGGCAGCCCCTGTACCTGCCCGACGACGAGGTACACTTCCAGCGGGTAGAGCGCCCCGGCTGACGGTGCGGCGCGGTGCCCGCTCTCGTCGGTAATCCCTTGGGCTGCCCACAGCACCTGGCCGACCTCGTCATAGGTGAGCGCCGTGGACGAGTACTCGCGCACCGACCGCCGCGAATGGATCGCCTCCTCGACCGAGACCTCTCCGCTGACTGCCGGCTCGGGCAACGTCAG
Source organism: Chloroflexota bacterium (assembly GCA_012513595.1). The sequence goes on along the minus strand of JAAZBY010000670.1, from coordinate 3,135 downwards.
GACGCCGCCCTGCGAGAACTCTGGCCGGACGACGGTCGGCGTCTCGGCGACGCACCCGCTGGCCAGGGCCACGAAGAGCGCCAGGGGCAGCGCCGTCAGCCACCTGGCCCGACGCCGCCTTGTGCGGTGTCCCACTGTCCTCCCTCCATCAGTACCGACGCACTCTCAATAGCGTGCCCGCGGCTACCAGTGTCGCGAGTCGGGCACCGCTAGCCAGGCGCCCTCATGCTGCACGGACTGCTGGCTGATGAGCCCGGGGAGAGTATAGTCCATCGCCTCGTGAATGCCGATCGGGCAGGGCGCCTCCCCGCGGATGGCCGCCAGCCAGTCGACCACCTCAAAGTAGTCGCCGCCGTCGTGGCCGGCGCGCAGGGCGGCCTCGGGGGGCTGGCGCCAGATGGGAGGGAGGTAGCGATCGGCCAGGGCGTCCACCTCCAAGAGCGCGTTCACGTCGTGCCAGGTGACCGCCTCGCTCAGCGCGCGGAGCCAGATCTTGCCACGCTCCCCGGGGCCCCCGCGGGCTGACTCGTAGGAGCCGTCGGTGCCCTGCAGGGAATAGTTGGTCATGGCGTGTGGCCTGTCAGACACCATGTCCACGCGGACCTTGATCAATGCGCCGCGCTCCGTCTGGCAGAGCATGACGGCGGTGTCCTGGGCATAGGGCACGCCGCGGGGGTCGGCGTAGTGGCTGCCGCCGGTGGCGCAGCACACCCGCGCGACGCGGTCGCCCGGCATCCACTGTAGGATGGGCCCCAGGCTGTGGGTGCCGTAGGTGATGCCGGCGATGCCGGTCTGCCAGCGCCGCCGCCAGGGCGTGTCTTCATTGAGCCGCTTGAGCTCGTGGAGGTATTCGCCCTCGGCATAGTACACCTGGCCAAAGAGCCCTTGGCGCACCAGCTCGCGCACGAGGACGTTCTCCTTCCGGTAGGTATAGTTCTCGGCCATCATGTAGATGCCCCGGCTGCGCCCGGCGGCCTCCACCAGGGCCCGGCACTCGTCGATGCTGATGGCGGCGGTGACCTCGCAGAGGACGTGCAGGTCCCGTTCCAGCGCCATGATGGACTGCTCGGCGTGGAACTGCATCGGCGCGCCGATGATCACGGCGTCCAGGTCGGCGCGGTCGAGCATCTCTTGGTAGTCGAGGTAGGCCTGCTCGGCGCCCAGCCGGCTGGCCGCGGCGGGGAGATTGGCGGCGTCGACGTCGCACACGGCGGCGACGCACACCCCTGGCGCGTCGCAGGCGGCCCGGAAGCTGCCGCCCCGTCGGCAGGCCCCCACGATTCCGATTCTCAGTGCGCTGTCCGCAGTCACTTCATCCTCCGGTTTGCTCTGCTTGGCGACCCCGGCCCCGCCGGAGCGTGGCAGGGTGGTACAGGTGTGGTATAGTCAGGCGGGATACAGCGTGCCCTCGCCCGCTGGCGTAACCCAAGAGGGATAGGCTAGTCATGTCTTGCGAGACGTTGTTCGCTCGGAGGCTCAAAGAACGCGGCTACCGGATGACGCCGCAGCGCCAGGCCATTCTATCGGCGCTGCACGACGCGGCCGTTCTCCTTACGGCCGAGGAGATCCGCGCCAAGGTGCTCCCCGTGGTGCCCTCGGCCGACTTGTCGACGGTGTACCGGACGCTGGGCCTCCTCGAGGAGCTGGGCCTGGTCAGCAGTGCGCACATGGAGTCCGGCGAACACCGCTACGCCCTGGTGGGGGCCCATGGCCCACACATCCACCTGCTGTGCCGCTCGTGCGGGGCGGTGTCGACGGCGGACTTCTCGGCCGCGAGCGAGCTGGCCGCCGTGCTCGCGAGCGAGCACGGGTTCCTCGTCGACGCCGAGGGGCTCAGCGTACCAGGGCTCTGCGCCGCCTGCCAGGCCCGGGCGAACGCCTCGCGCTGAGGCGCGAGCAGTCCGCCCCACCCCCGCACGCGCTGCGCCTTCCGCTCGGCGCTCCCTAGCGGAACAAGGCCGGGACGGGGAGCGCCTCCCACGTGGCGCCCTGATCCCGCGAGACCAGTACTTCTTGCCTTGGCAGACCGTCCCCGCTGGAGTAACCCCTCTCGCGCCCCACGTAGAGGGCCGGCACGCCCTGGGCGTCGACGGCCAGCGGCCTCATGCCGCCGACGTAGCCACCCGGCGCCAGGTCACCAAAGGGGGTGCACGTCTCCCATACTATCTGGCTGCTATCGGGCGCGTCATAGTTGGTCGACGAGAGGACTACCAGGCGGGCCTCGTTATAGTAGTAGGCGTCGCAGCCGACCCATAGCCGGTGGCCCTTGGGGTCCAGGGCGATGCCCAGGGCCATGCAGGCGCCGGGCCCGAAGGTCTCACCGAGCCGCAGCGGCTCCCAGTGGCCGGCGCGGCCCCCGCGAAAGAGATAGCCCTCGGGCCATCCGAAGCGCCCGCCGTAGCGCGTGTTGGCGTACATCGTCTCGGGGTTGGCCGGGTCCACCAGGAGCTGCACCACCGGGCCGCCATAGAGGCCGTCCCCGGCGCGGGCCCAGGTCTGCCCGCCATCCTCGCTCTTGAGCAAGAGCGAGCCGTACTCGGTGCTGTACACGACCCCGGCCCACAGCACGCCCGAGTCGATCATGTCCACGGCCAACGAGCGGGCCACCAGGGTGTGCACGAACGCCCAGCGCCCCGCCTCACGCCGGTAGATTCCTGCGCTGGTACAGAGGTACATCGTCGCGGGCTGCCGATAGTCGATGGCCAGGGCATAAAGCGCGGCGTCGGCGGCCACCCCATCGAGCGGCTCCGTCACCCAGGTGGCGCCGCCGTCCTCACTCCGGCACAGCAGGGCGCCGACCAGGGCGTACATGACGGGCGGGTCGGTCGGGGCGATCACGAGGCCCGTGATGCGCGGCCAGGCGGCCGGCGGCGTTGCCGCCTCTGTCGGCGACGCCGGCGGAGACGGGCTGGGGGACGGCGCCGCGACGGGCGGTTCCGTAGGCACGGGGGGAATGGCCGTCGGGGCGGCCGTCGCAATCGGCGTTGGCACGGCCGGCACGGTGATCTCGGCGGATGGCGCCGCCGTGGCGCGGACAGACGTTGCCGACGGGAGCGCGATGGGCAGCCTGGTCAGCGTACGGACCGGCGTGACGGCGGCCGCCGACGCGACCGGCGTGGGCGCCGGCGCCGCCTG
>JAAZBY010000669.1 GCA_012513595.1 Chloroflexota bacterium | reverse complement strand
TGTGAGGCGGACGTGGCGGGCTTTCGGCTGGAGGGAGAGGCGGCCATCTCGTTCCCGGAGGGGCGCCTGCGCATGGCCAACGCCCTGGACCCGGCCCTGGGGCAGCGCTCCAACTTTGTCTACTGGTGCCCGGACGAGTTCCCCGCCGACGTGGCGATTTCCTGGCAGTTCTGGCCGCTCGAGGAGCCGGGGCTGTGTATCCTCTTCTTTGCGGCCAGGGGGCGGGGCGGGCAGAGCATCTTTGCGCAGGGCTTGGCCCCGCGCACGGGAGAGTATAAGCAGTATCATCACGGCGACATCGACGCCCTGCACATCTCCTACTTTCGGCGGCGCTGGCCCGAGGAGCGTGCCTTTCACACCTGCAACCTGCGCAAGTCGTACGGCTTCCACATGGTCGCGCAGGGCGCCGACCCCATTCCCTCGGTGGTCGACGCGACGCCCCCCTATCACCTCTCGCTAGTGAAGGCCGGGCCACTGGTGACCTTTGCCATCAACGATTTGCCGATCCTGCGCTTCGTGGATGACGGCGCCACCTACGGCCCTTGCCTGGGCGGCGGCCGGATCGGTTTCCGGCAGATGGCCCCGTTGGTGGCCGAGTACGCCAACCTGGTGGTGCGGACGGTCCAGCCGGGCTGACGCCGCCCGGCCCTTGCAGTGAGAACGCGGCCCGCAGCCGGTACGGCTGCGGGCCGCGCCGTTGGCGGAGAGGCCGCCCGAATCGTCTAGCGGCCGGGCGGCGTGGCCCCCAGCGCGCCAAGCGCCGCGGTGGCCGCCAGCACCAGGACGCCCAGGACCATGTTCACAATCAGCAACATGACCTTGCGGCGCTGATTCCCGGGCGTCTGCGCGGCCCGGCCCGGCGCCAGGGCGATGCTCCGCACCAGCGCCACAACGACCATCGCCGCCGACAGCAGATGCTTGGCCGTCAGCGCCGCGGAGTAGGCGTTGGCGAAGGAGAAGAGCCCGCCAAAGGCCGGGTTGCGCCGGGCGAGCAACAGGCCCGTGACCGCCAGGCCCACGATGCTCGCGTACACCACCCAGCGCAGACGCTGCTGGAGGGCGTCCATCAGCCGCACCGCCTCCGGCCCGCGGCCGTAGAGCCGCCGCGCCGTCGGCAGCACGGCCAGGCCCAGCGTCAACAGGCCGCCGATCCAGCCGGCGGTAAAGAGGTCGTGGAGAAAGGTAACGATCCCGAAGACCACCTGCTTGTTCATGTGTTGCTCCGCGTGTCTGCTTGAGGCGTCCCGCGGGCCGGCCCGGCGCCGGCTCGCTCTTCCGGCGCCCGACGGCGGGCGCCCAGTACCAGGGTGTCACCCTCAGCATACCCGTCGGATGGCGTACGTGCCTTGACTTGAGTCAAACCGGGGCGGGCAGTTCGGGGTCGCGCTGCGCCCGGCGGGCCAGGCCAGGGCGGTCCAGAATGCGAATCTCGGTGCGCCGTACCGCGATGAGCCCTTCGTCGGCCAGCGCGCGCAGGGCCCGGTTCAGCACTTCGAGGACGGTGCCGAGGCGGGCGGCCATGCGGGCCTGAGTGGTCCAGCGATGCCGCGCGACGACGTCGCCACGGGCCGTGTCCAGCAGGAGGCGGGCCAGCCGCGCCTCGACGGTGTGCAGGGAGAGGTCCTCCACCAGCCCGATGAGATCGAGGACCCGGCGGGCGAGGCTTTCGATGAACGCCTGGGCCAGGCGCGGCTCTCGCCAGACTAGCGCACGCAGCGCCTCTCTGCTCACCACCCAGAGCGAGGTATCCTCCAAAGCGGTGACCGACGCCGGGTTCGGCGTGCCGAGGAACACGCCGACGACGTTGAACAGCTCCCCGGGGCCCAGCACGCGCATGACCTGCTCGCGCCCCTGAGGGGACACCTTGCTGACCTGCAGCCACCCGTCCTGTATCGCGTAGAGGCCGGCGTTGGGCTCCCCCTCGAGGATCACCGTCTGGCCGGCGGCGTACTCGCGGCGAAGGGCGTGCCGGGCCAGCTCCTCGCGCGCCGGCGCGTCGAGAGGCGATAGATACGTGCTCTGGGCGAGGAGCGCGTCAAGCTCTCGCCAGGTGTCCCCTGCGCTGTGGCTGGATGACGATGGCATCGCTACTCCGCCGGATGCGCCGGCCTGCTATGCGGGATCAGTGCGCCCTGGCGCGCCCGCCTACCTCGCCGCCGTCAGCACCTCGCGAACGCGGCCAAAGCCGTACTCGGCGCTGGTCAGCACCGGCAGCCCAAAGGCGTCCTCCGGCTGTGGATAGGACAGCAGGAAGACGGCCATCGACAGCTGCGCCAGAACGATGCAGCCAAGGTCCGGATCCTGGCGCAGCGCCGCGCGGATGGCGTTCGCCAGCGCCTCGTTGTGGGCCGCGACGTCTCCGCGGGCCAGGCACTCCCAGGCCTCCTCGACCAAAGCCCCGCTGAAGGAGATCTGGCGTCCCATCTCAGCGGCCGCCTCGCGCAGGAGGGCCTGGGTGCTTTCGATGGTGGGGCCGTGGGTGGCCACCACCAGTACCTTGCCTCCGCGCCGCACCGCCTCTTCCATCATCGGCCGGTCGATCTGCACGACGGGCACGCCCATGGGGGCCAGCGCTGCCTCGACCTGGCCGTAAGCGCGGTTCATCGTCGAGCAGGTGATCAGCACGGCATCGACCCGCGCCAGCTGCACGAGGTCGCGGGCGTAGCGCACGAACGCGGCGATGTTCGAGGCGGGCGGGCAGGGCAGGCCGCGCTGATGGGCTTCCATGAAGCTGAGCTGAACGGCCTCGTTCCCGATGCTGACCAGGTGCGCCCCCGGCAGGTACAACCGCCCAAAGTAGGAGGTCCACAGCCCGATCCAGGCAGCGCCGTTCAGCAGGCCCACCCGCTTGCCTAGCAGGGCGGGGTCGCCGGCGGGCTCCGGCCCCAGGTGGGCCACCCCGGTGACCTTCAGATAGTCCGAGAAAAGGCTGACGTAGTTCAGCGTGCCCGGCAACACGTTCATGCTCGGTTCCTCCCAGTAGCACTATCCCGCGCGGCGATGGCCTCCCGTGCGGCGGCGGCGATGTCCTCGGGGCGCATCCGGTGCCGGCGGAACAGCTCCGCCGTGCCGCCCGAGCCGACAAAGGCATCGTGCACGCCGATGCGCCGTAACACGGCCGGCGCCCTTTCGCCCAGTACCTCGGCCACTGCCGAACCCAAGCCCCCCAGGACGGAGGCGTTCTCCGCAGTGACCGCGGCGCCCGTCTTGCCCGCCGAGGCGGCGATGAGGTCCGCGTCGAGCGGCTTTACCGAGCCGCAGTGCAGCACCTCGGCCTGGATGCCGCTCGCCCGGAGCGCCTCGGCGGCCCGCAGGCAGAGGGAGGTCATCATGCCGGTGCCGACCAGGGTCACGTCGTCGCCCTCCAGCAGGCGCTGCCCCTCCCCCCAGCGGAAGGCGTGCCCCGTGGGGAAGAGGTCCGGCAGGGTATAGCGGGTGATGCGCAAGTACACCGGGCCCGGCGTCTCGACGGCGGAGCGCAGGATGGCCACCAGTTCCTGGTTATCCCCAGGGTCGGCCACGCGCATGTGCGGCATGGCGCGCATGTTGGCCATGTCCGTCACCGAGTTGTGCGAGGCGCCCGCGCGGCTGGTGGGCAGCCCCACGTACGAGCCGGGGAT
>JAAZBY010000668.1 GCA_012513595.1 Chloroflexota bacterium | reverse complement strand
CCGGACCGGGTCACCCTCCTGAAATCCTGTCAATCCTGTCAATCCTGTCCTCTTCTCTTTGCCGCGGCGGGGCGGCGCCGCCCCTTGACGTGGGTGGCGGTGCACCGTAGAATGGCGCATACTAGAGCCCGCCGCAAGGCGGCGCTAGGCTCCCCGCGTGCAGAGAACCAGGAGCAGTGCGTCCGCCGGCTACGGGCACCAGGCCCGGAACGCCCAGAGAAGGCGATGTCATGGAGCAGACCGACCGTACCGAACTCGATGGGCTGGGGCGAGGCACGACCTCGGCGCAGGATGACCCCGGCGCGCTGCTCGAGCGCGCCGTCCGCGCCGAGGACGAGCTGGCCCTGCGCAACCTCGAGCTGGAAGCCATCCATCGCCTGTCAGAGATCGTCCTCAGCTCGGACTCGCTGGCGAGCATCTTTGCCCGCATCGGCGAGGAGGTTGCCACGGCGACCGGCTTCCCGATCGTCGTCATCAAGCACCTGGACGAGCAGCGCCGCAGCATGATCCTCGACGTGGCCCACGGCCTGCAGGGGCCCCTGAGCCCCGACGCGCTCGAGGTCCCCCTCGATGAGACCCTCTCGGGCACCGTGGTGCAGACGTGGCAGACGCTGATCGAGGCGCACGTCTGGGGCCGCTCGGCCCACGCCAACAAGACCTTGCAGCGCCTGGGCGTCAAGACGTTGGTCGTGGTGCCGATGACGGTCGATCAGCGCGTGATCGGGGCGCTGACGCTGGCCCATCCGGATGCGTTGACGCTGGACGGGATGTCGCTGCGCATCGCCGCCAGTTTGGCCAACTATGTCGCCTCACTCACCGAGCGTAAGCGCGCCGAACGCGCCCTGCAGGAGGCCCACACCGGGCTGGAGCACCGCGTGGTCGAGCGCACCGCCGAGCTGGGCCGCGTCGTCGAGGAGCTGCGCCAGGAGATCGCCGATCGCCAGCGCGTGCAGGCGGCGCTGGCGGCTTCGGAGGCGCAGTGGCGCTCATTGGTGGAAAACGCGCCGAGCGCCATCATGACCGTCGACCGCGACGGCGCCATCCTCTTTGCCAGCCGGGGGCTGGCCGAGCGCGACGCGCGCGACGTGACGGGCCTGACCGTGTACGACCTGGTACGGCCGGACATGCACGCAGAAGTGGGCGAGGCGCTCGAGCGCGTCTTTCGCGATGGCGACCAGCTCACCATCGAGGTGGCGGGGGCCGGTGGCGGCGAGCCGCGCTGGCATTCCGTGCGCCTGGGGCCGATCTTTGACGAGGGACGCGTGTCTGGGGCGGTGTTGATCGCCTCCGACATTACCGAGCGACGGGTGCTCGAGGCGCAGGTGCGGCAGTCGTCCAAGATGGAGGCGATCGGCCAGCTGGCCGGCGGCGTGGCCCACGACTTTAACAACCTCCTCACGGTGATCAACGGCTACTCGCAGTTCATCATGCGTCGGATCGCCCCGGACGACCCCCTGCGGCGTGACCTGGAGGAGATCCGCACGGCCGGCGAGCGGGCCGCCCGGCTCACCCGGCAGCTCCTGGCCTTCAGCCGGCGGCAGAACCTCGAGCTCAGGGTGATCAACATCAACGAGGTCATCGAGGGGATGTGCTCGATGCTCAGCCGCGTGCTGGGCGAGGACATTACCCTCGACCTGAGCCTGGCCGAGGATGTGGGCCTCACCAAGGCCGACGCCGGCCAGGTGGAGCAGATCATCCTGAACCTGGCGGTAAACGCCCGCGATGCCATGCCGACCGGCGGCGTCCTGATCGTAGAGACGGCCAACGCCAACCTGGACGAGGAGTACACCGCCAGCCATCTGGGGCTGGCGCCGGGGCGCTACGTGCGGTTGGTCGTGTCAGACACGGGGTGTGGCATCTCTCCGGAGGCGCGCGAGCATCTGTTCGAACCCTTCCATACCACCAAGGACCCCGGCAAGGGCACCGGGCTGGGCCTGGCCACGGTGTACGGCATCGTCAAGCAGTTCGGCGGCGAGATCTATGTCTACTCGGAGGCGGGGCACGGCGCGGTGTTCAAGATCTACCTGCCGCGCACCGACAGCGTGCCGGCCACGAGCGAGGAGCGCGCCGCCGAGGGGGCCGAAGAGCTGCCGCTGGGCCATGAGACGATCCTCGTCGTCGAAGACAAGCCCGAGGTGCGCCTGTTTGCCGTGCGGGTGCTCGAGCGGCTCGGCTACCGGGTGCTGGAGGCGTCGCACGGCAATGAGGCGCTCGGCGTCATGTCCGCCTACCAGGGGCCGGTGGACCTGGTGCTGACCGACGTGATCATGCCCGAGATGAGCGGTGTTGACCTGGTGGCCCGGCTGCACGAGCTGCGCAGCGGCTTTGGCACGCTGTTCACCTCCGGCTATACGGACCATGCCATCGTGCACCAGGGGGTCCTCACCCCGGGCACCAGCTTTATTGAAAAGCCCTTCTCCGTGGAGGGGTTGGCCAGGATGGTGCGCAGCGTGCTGGACGGTGCGGGGTCGGCCGCCTGAGACCCGGGCGGCTCCCATTCCAGCGCGCGAGGCACCTTCCAGCCGAGGCGAGACCCGGGCTGCCCGGCGGCTGCGTGTTTCCTCATCCCCGTCATCCATACCACCCACAGGCAGCGCAGGCCGCGTGCGGGTATCTGCGCGCCGCCCGTCAGCGGGCCAGCACCCGTCAGCGGGCCAGCGCCCGTCAGCGGGCGCCAAGCGAGGGAGATATCACCTGGCGATGAGAACGTGGGCGTGGGGATGCGGCCGACGGGCCTGGCGGCCCGAGGGGAGGGGGGTCGCTGCGGCGAGGGCGTCTCTCGCGGCGCAGGGAGGGCCGGGCGGCCCTGCGGAGGCGGCCTCGTGAACGGCCCGGGGGACGTGAGGGTGCTGGTCGTCGATGACGACGCCATGGTCGGCGAGATGATCCAGGCCATGCTGGCGCACGCCGGGTTCCGCAGCATTGGCCGCGCCGCCAGCGGCCGCGCCGCCGTAGAGATGGCCGCCCAGACCCATCCGGACGTGGTGCTGATGGACATCAGCCTGCCCGACATGGACGGCATCGAGGCGGCCCAACGCATCGCGGACAGCGCGCCCGTTCCGGTGGTGATCCTCTCCGCCTATGACACGCCGGACCTCCTGGAGCGCGCTGCGCGGGCCGGCGTGGGGGCTTACCTCGTCAAGCCCGCCGATGCCCGTGAGATGGAGCGGGCCATCGCCGTGGCCCGGGCCCGCTTTGACGACATTTCGGCCCTGCGCAACCTGAACCGCGCCCTGGAGGGCGAGATCCGCGAGCGGCAGCAGGCCCAGCGCGAGCTGCAGGCCAGCGAAGAGCGCTTCCGCACGGCGATCGACTTTACCTACAACTGGGAGTACTGGCTGGCGCCCGACGGCCACTTTGTGTACGTCTCCCCGGCCTGTGAGCGGATCACCGGCTATACCCGCGAGGAGTTTGAGGCGGACCCCGGGCTGCTGGCCCAGATCACCCTGCCGGAAGACCGGGCCAAGGCGGAGATGCGCCGGGCGGCCGACGGAACGGCCGCGGAGGTGCAGGAGGCGCAGTTCCGCATCGTGACGCGCTGGGGTGAGGTGCGCACCATCGAGCAGGTGTCGCTGCCGGTGTTCGGCGCAGCGGGGGACCTGCGCGGCTGGCGCGCCTCCAACCGGGACGTGACCGAGCGGCTGGCCCTGGAGGAGCGCCTGCGCGAGGCGCGCCGGGTGGAGGCCGTCGGGCAGCTGGCGGGCGGCCTGGCCCACGACCTGAACAACCTCCTGACCGTGGTCAGGGGCTATGCGGAGCTGGCCCGCGAGCAGGCCGGCAACAGCGACGGCCTGCGCGAGGACCTGGATGAGATCCTGCGGGCCGGCGACCGTGCCGCGGGGATCAT
>JAAZBY010000667.1 GCA_012513595.1 Chloroflexota bacterium | reverse complement strand
GACGACGAAAACCTGTGGGAACAACTGGCGCTCCTGGCCGCCAGCGAGGCGGGGCTGATCCACTTTTCCAAGGAGGCGGAGTTTAGATTCTGGCGCCAAACGGCGTTCCTCGAGCGCGCCGACTCGACCGCTTCGCAAGTGACGCTCAACCGAGCCAAGTGCACCGCGTTGGGCGACGACATGAGTTGGCGCAACGCCTACACAAAGGTAGAGGTGGAGTCCAACCCCTGGCTGCGCGGCCCCATCACCAACCTCTACGAGGCGGAAGCGGAACTCGTGATCGAACCGGGGGAGACGATCACCCACTGGGCGCGCCTGCGCTACGTGGCGACGGACATCATCGAGCCGGTGTCAGGTGTGGACTATAACGCGGTGTCCAGCGGCATGATGGATCTGTCGGGAGACCTCACCATCACCATGACGGCCTACGCCCAGCAGGCCAAGCTGGAACTCACCAACGCCAACGCCGCACAGGCGGTGTACGTGCTGGACTTGGTGCTGCGCGGCTACCCGCTGATTGGCGAACAGGCCGACAAGGACGAATACGAGCAGACGTTGACCCCGCCCAAGGTGCCCGGCGAGAAGGTCAACACCGTGAGCGGTAATCACTTTGTCCAGACCAAGGCGCAGGCGGCGCTATTGGGTTCGCGGTTACGCGACCTATTGCAGCGGCCCCGGCGGTTGTACGCCTGGAAGGGCGCGCATTGCCCGTGGTTGGAGCTCGGCGACCGGGTGACGCTGGAGGATAGCGGTACGGGCGTTGACGAAGACATGCTTGTCCTGGGCCTGGAAATCGCGGCGGGGGTCACCGACCAGACCATGACCCTCACGCTGTTGCCCGTCGAGAACCTGTACCCCTACGACGCCTACTTTGTGTGGAACACCAGCGATTATGCCGATAGCGGCTCAGACAAGGCGTACTACTAGATGACGCACCCGACATTCCCGCTGATTCCCGAACTGGAGAGCGGCCAGGTGTTTAGCGCTGCCATCATGCGCTACACGCACAAAGCGGCTATCGAATACCTGTTGGGCGAGAGCCACGCCTCCTTTGCGGTGCCCCATGTGCGGACACCATCCACCGACGTGTACCAGAGCGAGTACCAGACCATTTGGGATCTCTTGGGCTACCACGCCTCGCAGACGCTCTACTACAAGCTGGCCGTCAAGATCAACTATGGCAACGCGATTGACCGCGAGTGGCACTACCGCATTCAGGTATCACCGGACCTCGGGGCCACGTGGTACACGGCGCGGGAGGCGACGGGCACCGACAACACCTATCAGGACGAAGACGGCACGGTAGACCTCTCGGCGGTAGCAGATGGCGGCGGCGGGCTCCTCACCGACCACCTAAACGTCGGCGGGCTGTACAAGTGGCGCTTGCAGGTCAAGTGCGGGAACATGCCCGACCCGGCGGATTGCACCGTGCATCTGGTGCCGTGGGGCATCGGCACGCGCAAGGCCGTGAGCGGCTGGGCCGCACCGCCCACGTTTGCGGCCGGGGCCAGCGACGCGGCGGACGCGAACGTGCTGCGTGCCGATGCGAATGCCCTCTATGCGGCGTTGCCTCAAGCGACGCCCGGCACGGCACAGCCGTGGTACACCATCGTGTCGTTCACCGAAACCTGGACGGAACTCTCACGCGTCGCCTACCGCTACCGGGGCGACCAGTTGCGCGTCGCCGTCGCGGCGTCGGGGTGGGGCAACGAAACGTGGCAATGGCGGGCCAGCCTCCAGGATGAGGCGGGCAACAGCGCCGTGATCCACACGTCGGCAGAGATATGGGGCGATGAGGCCCTGGACGCCGACGCTTACGCATGGGATACGGCGACCGTCACCCTCACAGCGGGCGACGCGGCAACGGCCATCGCGGCGGCGGGTATCACCCTCACAGCGGGCGAGTGGTACCGCGTCGTGGTCGAGATATACACCACGGCGAGCCCTGGCAGAGTG
>JAAZBY010000666.1 GCA_012513595.1 Chloroflexota bacterium | reverse complement strand
ATTGAGGGCACCCGTACGTCACTGCCCGACCTCTACGCGTACGAGGCCGGCCAGCTTCCTCTCTTCGAGCTCCCAGAGGACGTGCGTGAGGTCAAGAACCACGTTCGCGCGCTCGAATACGGGCTCCAGCGGCTGGAGACTCTGCCCCTAAGCCTGCGCCTCCTTCGCGAGATCCATGGTGTGTTGATGGAAGGGGTCCGCGGAGAGCACCTCACCCCCGGTGAGTTTCGGCGATCTCAGAACTGGATCGGCCCGCCCGGCTGCACGCTGTCCGACTCTGTGTTTGTGCCTCCCCCGGTAGCGGAGATGACTGGCGCCCTGGCCGAGCTGGAGACTTTTCTGCACGGCGAGTCTGACCTGCCGACGCTGGTACGGCTGGGGCTGATCCACTATCAGTTCGAGGCGATTCACCCGTTCCTTGACGGAAACGGCCGCATGGGGCGTCTCCTGGTGGTTCTGCTGCTCTGCACGTGGGGGCTGCTGCCGGCCCCTCTCTTGTACCTCAGCGAGTACCTCGAAGCGCGCCGGCCCCTCTACTACGATCTGCTTCTGGCCGTCAGCCAGCGCGGGGCATGGACAGAGTGGCTGGAGTTCTTCTTGCAGGGGCTGGCGGTCCAGGCCGGCGACGCTATTGTGCGGGCCGGACGACTGATGGACCTCCGCGAGTCGTATCGCAAGCGGCTGCAGACAGGGGGTGCCAGCGTGGGCCTCCTGCGGTTGGTAGACGTGCTGTTCTCCTCTCCGATTCTGTCGATATCGCACATCGCTGGGGAGCTAAGGATCGCGTTCCCCACAGCGATGCGCTATGTGGGCAGCCTTGAGCGACTGGGCATCCTTCACGAAGTGACCGGCAGGAAGCGTGATCGCCTCTACCGCGCGGACGAAATCCTGGCGGCCATCACCGATCCCAGCCCATAGGCCCCCCACCCCACAGGAGCACCCCCACCGTGGAAGCCATCCTGCTCATCGGCATCCAGGCCAGCGGCAAGACCACCTTTTACCAGGAGCGCTTTCACCGCACGCACCTGCGCCTCAACCTCGACATGCTGCGCACCCGCCGCCGCGAGGGCATCCTTCTGGAGGCCTGCCTGCGGGCGGGGCAGCGCTTCGTGGTCGATAACACCAACCCCACCCGCGCGGAGCGGGCCCGCTACATCGCCCCGGCCCGGGCGGCCGGCTTCCGCGTGATCGGCTACTGGCTGGACGTCCCCGCGGCCGAGGCGCTGGCCCGCAACGCCGCCCGCCCGGAGGGCGAACGCGTCCCCGAGGTCGCCATCTGGGCCACCCTCGCCCGGCTGGAGCCGCCCGCCCGCGACGAGGGCTTCCACGCCCTCTACCGCGCCACCCCGGCCGCCGACGGCACCTGGGAGGTGACCCCCTGGCCTGAGGCAGGCGCCCCCGCCCCCTAACCCCTTGACAGTGCCCCGCCCCGGGGTATATTGTGGTGGTGTGCAGCCGTTCCCGCCGGCGTTCCGCCGTGGGCGGCGCGAGGGAGGTGGCCATGGCCAGCGAGAGCGCTATCCTCACCCAGGGGCTGGTCAAGTGGTACGGCAGCGTCCAGGCCCTCCGCGGGCTGGACCTCGACGTGCGCCGCGGCGAGATCTATGGCTATTTGGGCCCCAACGGCGCCGGCAAGACCACGACTATCCGCTGCCTGCTCGACCTGATCCGCCCCAACGGCGGCCGGGCCCGCGTCCTCGGGCTGGACCCGCAGCGCCACTCCCTGGCCGTGCGCGCCCGCAGCGGCTACCTGCCCGGCGAACTCCGCTTTGACGAGACCCTCACCGTGGCCGGCGCCCTGCGCCTGCTGAACGCCCTGCGCGGCGGCGCGGCGCCCTGGGGGGAGGTGCTCCTCCTGGCCGAGCGACTGGAGCTGAGCCTGCGCACGCCGATCCGCAACCTTTCCAAGGGGAACAAGCAAAAGGTCGGCGTGGTGCAGGCCTTTATGCACCGGCCCGAGATCCTCCTCCTCGACGAGCCGACCGCCGGGCTGGACCCGTTGATGCAGCGCGCCGTCCTGGAGATGGTCCGCGAGGCGCGCGCCGGCGGCGCCACGGTCTTTTTTTCCTCCCACAACCTCGCCGAGATGCAGGCCATTGCCGACCGGGTGGGGATCCTCCGCGAGGGGCGCCTGGCCGAGGTGGTCGACACGCGCGCCCTGGCCGGCCGCGCCCTGCACCGCGCCCACGTGCGCTTCCGCCCTGAGGGGGGCGCGCTGGACCTGGCCGCGCTGGCCGGCGTGCCCGGCGTGGCGGTGCTCGAGGCGACCGCGGACGGCGGGCGGCGGGCCGTCTTTCGCATCGAGGGGGAGATGGACGCCTTCCTCAAGGCGCTGGCCGCCTACCCGGTGGCCAGCCTGGAGACCGAACAGCCCTCCCTGGAGGAGGTCTTTATGGCCTATTGCCAGGGCCGCGCAGACGCGGCGGGCCGCGAGGGACGGCCATAGCGCGGCGCCCGGCGCGCCGTGAGAGGAGCATGCCCCATGGGGACGATCCTGAAGCGCAGCCTGGCCCGTTCGCGCGGCCAGATCATCGGCTGGGGCCTGTCTTTGGGGCTCCTGGCCGCCTACCTCTGTGCCCTGTTCGACACGATGGCCGCCCAGGCAACGCAGTACCGCCAGATCATCGCCGCGATCCCGGCGCAGTTCATGGCCTTCTTTGGCCCCAAGGCCGACATGTTCAGCGCCGTCGGGTACCTGAACATGGGCTTCTTTTCCTACATGCCGATCGTGGCGGGGATCTATGCCATCCTGGCGGGGAGCGGGCTCCTGGCCAGCGATGAGGAGGCCGGCACGCTGGACCTCCTTTTGGCCCACCCGCTGCGCCGGGGCGCCCTGCTCATCGGGCGGGTGTTGGGGTTCGTTATCGCCCTGGGGGGCATCCTGGCGTTGGCCTGGGTCGGGTTTGCCGTCACGGCGCCGAACACGCAGCTCGGGGTGACGGCCTGGCAGATCGCGCTGCCGATGGTCTGCGTCTGGGCGCTCCTCTTCTTCTACGGGATGCTGGCGCTCTTCCTGGCGATGATCCTCCCCTCGCGGTCGGCGGCCGCCTCGACCGTGGGGCTGGGGATCGTCGTCGACTATTTCGTCAACTCCTGGAAGGCGATCAACCCGCGCCTGGAGCCGCTTGCGCGCTTCCTGCCGCTGCACTACTTTCAGGAGGCCGGCGCGCTCGATGGGCTGGACCTGGGCATGCTGAGCGTGCTGGTGGGCGCCGGGCTGGTGCTG
This sequence comes from Chloroflexota bacterium, assembly GCA_012513595.1. The sequence goes on along the minus strand of JAAZBY010000666.1, from coordinate 1,794 downwards.
ATGCTCTACGCCTGGTGGCGCTTTGAGGAGCGCGACATCCGCGTGGCCGGCGAGGGGGGCTGGCGGCTGCCGGGCCTGGGGCGCCGCGCTACTCCACGGTGACGCTCTTGGCCAGGTTGCGGGGCTGGTCCACGTCGGCGCCACGCAGCACGGCAATGTGGTAGGCCAGGAGCTGCAGCGGGATCACCGCCAGCACCGGCGTCAGATAGCGGGAGGTCTCGGGGATCCAGATGACGTCGTCGGCACCTTCCGTCGGTCCGCGTGGACGGTCACTGTTGAGGAGTGGAGGCAGCCACTGTTGCTTCTTCCACGATGCACAGCAGGTGGTTGGCAAGAGCGAGTAACTCAAGCGTTGTGCCGACGGTGTCGGCTATACAGGTCTCGTGGCCGCGAGGATTGCGAACTCCTTCCATACATCCTTCGAAGATGTGCATGTAGCCGAGCTGCTGGTTCTTTTCCGTTTGGCTTACCCCAGCATTCAGTGCCACAATTGGTTTTTTACTGCTGAATGCGGTTCTCATCAAGTCTGCGCCATCACAATGATGTAGCCCCGACCGGTCCTTAACACGATTGTTCACTAGCTTGTAGGCCTCAAACACACATTGGGGATAGTACGCATCCACAAAGAGACTTCGGGTCGAGCCTCTCAACCCCTCGTGGGTTACGATCGCATCATACACGGCCAGACTATCCGGAGGTCGCGGCAAAGCCGCGGGCAACTCGGCTAGCCCTGCATCTCGGACAGCTGCCTGCAGCGCGCGGGCAGTGGTGGAGACCCACCCCAATAACAGCCTCACCGGTCGGCATCCCTCCCATAGAGATGCTTGGCCATGCTAGCGAAGATCTACTCGATCTGTTCCGGCTTGGCATCGGCCGCTATGTGTATCTGTACGTCGATATGAAGTGATGGAGTGGATACCGGCAGCTTGTCACGCTGGAGCGCCTCGCGCGGCGCCTGATCCTCCTCGTCGGTGCCGGTATGCGGGGCGCTCGAGGGGGCATGAGCACCGTGATCCGGCGCCACTTTCGTCACCTGGCCCAGCTGTTCAAGGGCGTGTTCGGGTGACAGCACTCGATCCTTGCCGCTTTGCTCGGCGATCAGCCCCACTGCCTTGCCGTTCTGGACGATAAGGTCATAGCACCTAGCGATACTCTTGGCTGCAATGCCCCGATCCTGCAGAAAGTCGTGTGCCGCGGCCGCGGCTGGAACCACATTGTCACGGTACTTCTCAAAAAACTCCCGGAAGACATCGGGACATAGCACGGCGCTGATTCTTGCCTTTGGATCGCCGGAGACAACTGCGCGCCCTTGTGCGCTCACACCTATGTACTCCGATACGGTGCTTCCTACGGTCAGTCCATAGCCTGCCGATGCTGTTACGAGGGCTCTACTTGCGCTGCTTTCGGGTCCTCGGCGCAGAGTGTGGAAGATGGTTATGCGTCTCATCGGCTCCCCGGAATTGTGCTCCAGGATTGCCTGCGCCAACACAAGAGCGTCGTCAATGGCGACCGGTGGAAACGGCGATCTTGCGCCCATAGCGAAACTCCTTCTGCGGGGTCATTGCCGCCGTCACGGGATAGGCACAGATTCACGTCGGGACCTAACACTACGGCGCGGCGACCATACCGTCTCTCACACCCTACTCCGTTCGGGGCGCCCCCCTACCAATCGTGTGTGGTCTCGCGACTGCGTGATCGAATATGGACATAATACATGATAGCATGCCAGCCTGTCAAGTGATGAGCCTTGGATTGCTTACTCGCCCAACTGCTACAGGTTATCTTCAGTAATCT
>JAAZBY010000665.1 GCA_012513595.1 Chloroflexota bacterium | reverse complement strand
GCCCTGGCCATCCGCGGCGACGACCCGGTCGCCTTTCGCTTGGGGATGGTGGACGCCTACCGCAACCTGGCCGCGCAGACGCCCGCCGATGGCATGCAGGTGGTCATGTTCACCCACCAGGACGCCGCCGTCTGGGCCGACCTGACCATGATCCTGTGGGCGGCGGGGCTCTCCGTCACCGCGGCCTGGACTATCGCCACCGAGACCGACTCGGCCCTGCGGCAGGGGAACTATGTCCAGGGCACCGTGCTGATGGTGTGCCGCAAGCGGGCCGAAACGCAGCCCCTCTTCCTCGACGAGCTAGTGCCGCGGATCGAGCGGGAGGTCCGGCGCCAGCTGGACGCCATGATGGCCCTGGACGATGCCAGCGAGCCGAACTTTACCGATGCGGACTATCAGTTGGCCGCCTACGCCGCGGCGCTGCGGGTGCTCACCGCGCAGCCCATCGAGGATATCGACCCGCTGCGCGAGATCGCCCGGCTGCGCCCGGCGAACGAGGAGAGCCCCATCGAGCGGCAGATCCGCAACGCGGTCAGGATCGCCTGTGACCACCTGGTTCCCAAGGGCCTCGAGCGCCACCACTGGCGAACCCTGGAGCCGATGGAGCGCTTTTACCTCAAAGGGCTCGAGGTGGAGGCCCACGGCGAGTACCGCAACGGGGTGTATCAGGAGCTGGCGCGGGGCTTTGGCGCGACGGCCTATACGGACCTCCTGGCCGACACGTCGGCGAACCAGACCCGCCTGAAAACGCCCCAGGAACTGGGGCGCCGCCTGTTGGGCGGCGAGGGGTTCGGCGCGTCACTCCTGCGCCAGGTGCTCTTTGCCGTCCACGTAGCCCAGGAGGCCGAGGATGGGCCGCGCGGGCGCGACTACTTGAGGACCGAGCTGACCGACGCGTACTGGGGCTCTCGCGAGAGGATCGCCCATCTGCTCCGGTACCTTGCAGGGCTGCCGCGGGTCAGCGGGATGGAGCACTGGCACGCGGCCTCCGAGTACGCCGAGATTCTGGCCGGCCTGGTGGACGGCGATGGCATCTGACGGGGAGGGCCCATGTCTTCGATTGCGCGGTTCTCTTCTCGCCGGCAGCCGCTGGGCAGGACCTTTCTTGCCGAGCGGCTGCGCGACGCCCGCGCCTACGACCGCATCGCCGGGTATTTCACCTCCTCGCTCTTGGAAGTGGTGGGCGAGGAGCTGGAGAGCGTGCGCGGGCCGATCCGCATGGTGTGCAACGCGAACCTGGAGCCGCGCGACGTGGCCACCGCCCTGGCGGCCAGCCAGAGCGTGCGCCGTGCCTGGACGAGCGCCCGCCCCGAAGGCGCGCTGGACGCCCCCGGCGGCGAGCGGCTGCAGGAGCGCTACGAGCGGCTGTACCGGCTGCTGCGGGGCGGCGCGCTCGAGGTGCGCGTGCTGCCCGACGCGGCCTTTGGGCTGATCCACGGCAAGGCGGGGGTCATCACCCTTGCCGATGGCCACCAGACGAGCTTTCTGGGCAGCACGAACGAGACGCGCCCGGCCTGGGAGATCAACTACGAGCTGGTGTGGGAGGACGCATCTCTTGAGGCGGTGGCCTGGGTGCAGGAGGAGTTCGACGCCCTGTGGCGTTCGCCCTTTGCCACGCCGTTGGCTGAGTTCGTGCTGGAGGATATCGGCCGGCTGGCTCACCGCCGCGTGAT
>JAAZBY010000664.1 GCA_012513595.1 Chloroflexota bacterium | reverse complement strand
TCAAGGAGCGACTTGCCTGCTCCCTGCAGGTACCAGGCGGGGTCGTCCCACTGCAGGCCGTAGCGGATGGATGGCCCGTACATGAGCAGGACCACCAACGCCAGGCCAACGGGCGCGCCGATGGTAGCGACCAGCGCGGGCCGCCGTCTCAGGCCTGCAGTCCAGCGGGCGAATCGCAAGGGCAGCGAAGCGGGAAGGTGCATGGGTGCGCTCAGGATGTGTTTGGGCGGATCGAGATGCGAACAGGTCGGGCGAAGCAGCGGCGCGGCCAGGGCCGGTGCGCGGCGCTTGTGCAGATGCACGACGGCAGTATACTCGTAGCACGCTTGCTAAGCCACAACGCCTGTTCACACCCGTGAGGTTGCCGATGAAGGCGGACTCTGCTGCTCAGCGCGCCCTGGTCATTGTCCCCACCTACAACGAGGCGGAGAACATCGAGCGCCTGGTGTCCGAGATACTGGCCCAGAGCGCTCCGCTGGACGTGCTGATCGTCGACGATGCCTCGCCGGACGGCACCGGTGACATCGCCGATCGCCTGACCGGGGCGGACCCGCGGGTGCGCGTGCACCACCGGCCGGCCAAGCTGGGGCTGGGCACCGCCTATCTGGCCGGCTTTGCCCAGGCCCTCCAGGATGGCTACGGCCACGCCATCACCATGGATGCCGACTTTTCACACAACCCGCGCTACCTCCCGGGGCTGCTGGCCCTCACCGCGCAGTGTGACGTGGCCATCGGCTCGCGCTACGTCCCCGGGGGCGGGGCCAGCGGCTGCACGCCCTGGCGCATCGCTCTCAGCCGCGGGGCCAACGGCCTGGCGCGCCTCGCTCTGGGGTTGCGGGCGCATGACGCGACAGCCGGGTTCCGTTGCTACCGCGCCGACGTGCTGCGGGCCATCGACCTGCAGAGCCTCTTTTCCAGCGGGTATTCCTTCCTGGTGGAGATGATCACCCGCTGCGAGGAGCAGGGCTACCGGGTAGGGGAGCTTCCTATAGTATTTGAGAACCGCACCCGGGGGCGCTCCAAGATCTCGCGCAAGGAGGTACTGCGCGGGGTGCAGACCGTCTGGCGGCTGCGCCGCACGCGTCGCACAGCGCGGGTCAGGGCAGCCTAGCACCTGGCCGATCCGGCCAACGCAGCACGACCGAAAGGGGGCCGCACCTGGCGGCCCCCTTTTGCTTCCTTCCGCGCGAGTCTACATCAGACGGGCAGGCCGCGGCGGTCCTTGCCGGGCCAGCGCTCCAGCCCGCCGTGGGAGTAGGGGATGCGCTCGTCGAACGGCGGGATGTCGGGCAGGGCCTTGGTGCGCCCGATCGCGTACCAATAGGCCGTGCTGGTCCAGTCGCCCTGACGGTCATTGGCGTGGCCGTGCTCGATGCTGAGGAGCAACGACTTTTCAAAGTACACCGGGTCCTCGACGTGGAAGCGGTACTGCGAGTGCTTGCCGGTATAGTCAGCGTTGCCCTTGTACGAGTACCCATAGTAGGGCGCGCACCAGGGCTGCCTGAGCTGGTTATAGTTCCAGGCACCGCAGTAATAGTCCTCGGTGCCGGTGCCGTGCAGCCTGGGCGGCCACGGCTCCCCGTCGATGAAGAACATGTCGTCGCCCTCGCCCCACCAGCCGGTCTCGTTCGTGTCCAGGTGCAGGCACGAGCCGACATAGTGTCCCTTCCCGTCCGTGTCCAGGATCAGGTAGTTGGTGGCCCCGTCCGTGTTGAGGGCTTGCTCTGTGCCGCGGGCGTTGGGGCCCACGGGCAACTGCTGCCTGGTGACCAGCTCGCGGCGCCACGAGCAGTGAAAGCGCCCCAGGCCCTCAGGCTCCTGGTCCCACTCGTGCCAGTCGACGTAAAAGTACAGGAACGAGTCGTTCGGCGAGTCGTTCGTGACGGTGATCTTGCAGCCCTTGCCAAAAGGCATTGGGAACCAGCAGTTCAGCCCCAGATAAAAGGCCTGCAGCGGAAGCGACTGCCAGTAGTTCGCCTTGGCATGCCCCAGCCCGAAAAAGTCGCCGAGCGGCGCGGCCACCGAGGGCGATTCGTCGCCGTCCCAGTACATCCGCAGCACCAGGGCACGCAGGTTGTTGTTGTTCTCGGACGTGGTCATCCAGATATGGCGGATACAGCCGGGGCGGTCGGTCTCTCCGAGGACAACCGTCTTCCCGGCTGCGATTGGCCAGTTGTCCGCGTTCCCGCCGGCGCGGTCGTACGACGACCACCTGCGGCTGGCAACGCCCTGGCCCAGCCGGGCCAGGCCCATCAGTGACGTCATTCCCATCTCCATGGCACGATCCTCCTGTCGTATGAACGGGCGCGAGGGGTAGTCTACTGGTCGAACTCCTAGAGATACGCCGTGATGGTGGCCGCTGCCGCCTCACCGAGCAGGGCGTATCCTTCCTCAGTAAAATGCACGCCGTCGGTCAAGAGCAGCCGGTCCCTTCCGGCTGAGGTGATCACCGCGTTCAAGTCGTCGATCGGCAGGCCGCTCTGCTCGGCCAGGCGGCGTGCCACGCGGTTGTAGGCCTCGACGTCGGCCTCGAAGCGGTCAAAAGACTTGTGCCGGTGGTGCAGGTCCTCGTTGACGGGCGTGGTGGTGGCCCAGATGAGGGTGGCCTCGGTCTCGGCCTTGACCCGGGCGATGATGCGGGCCAGGTTCTTTTCGTACTGCTCGAGGGGAACGGCGTTCGTCTGCGCATCGAACTCGCGACGCAGGTCGTGAAGGCCGCAGTTCAGGTGGACAATGGTTGGTCTCTCGGCGATAACCCAGGGTTCTAGGTGCGCCAGGACGTTGGCGCTGGTGCCGCCGTTCTCCGCCGGTGATAGCACCTCGGCCTGGCCGCGCAGGGCCTCGCGAACATGATCTTGGTACCCCAAGCGGATGGAATCGCCGATCAGCACGACTCGAAGCATCGCTCTCCTCTCTATAGGCCGCAACAACCTGCATCGATTCCGGCAAGGGCCAGAGTGGTCTGGCGCCCATTGTGGCCGTGGGGGGCCTCCCTGTCAATGCGCCCGGCAGGCGGCGGCGTTGTGCGGGCGCCGCCCCGGCGTATAATCGAGGCGCAGTTCCGCTGCGGCCCGACGCTGGGGGC
>JAAZBY010000663.1 GCA_012513595.1 Chloroflexota bacterium | reverse complement strand
GCGCCCCGTTGCGGTAGGCCTGCAGGGTAAAGTGGTGCCTGGCGGGGTACAGGCCCTCCGGCGGCTCATACCACTGGGTGGGCAGGCCGTACAGCAGGGTGAAGGGCTCCTCGGCGGCGCCGGCCGGCACCGCAACGCCGACGGTGCCGCCGCCCGACGCGTCCAGGGTCATCGTGACGGCCTGGGAGGGGCTGACGGGCACCGTGGCGCCCCACAGCGGCAGGAACGGGTGCGTGTCCGTCAGCACATGGCCGGCGGCCTGCACCACGACGGCGACGTGCTGCACCGTGAGGCGCTCAAACGAGTAGGTGGCCGTGGCCGTTCCCTGGCCGCTCGCGGGCTCCGGCGCCCAGGTGTAGGTGATCGGTTCGGTCGGCAGGAGCGGCGTGACCTGGGCGGTAAAGGTATAGGGCTCGCCGTAGGACCCTTCGGTGGGGCCGACGATGGTCATCCCCAGCGGCGTCACCTCCACCGCGGCCGAGTAGGGGCTCTGCAGCAGGTTCTTTTGCCCCTCAAACGCGTCGCTGACGGAGCGCACCGCCAGGTACACGGGCTGGCCGGGGGCCAGGCCCGTCACGCGGATCCCCATCGCCTCCCGGTCGGCGGTGGTGGCGACGACCTGGTAGGGCCCCTCGGGCGCGCCCGCCAGGCCGACCTCAAAGTGGCCGTCAGCGGTGTACCCGGGCGCCTCCTCCCAGGTGACCTCGGCGCCGCCGGGAGCGGCCGTCGCGGCCACGCCGGTGGGCGGCACGGTCTGGGAGTGCCAGTAGGGCGCCAGGAGGGCTTCCAGGTGCGCCGAGTAGGGGCCGGCGGGCCAGAGCATGTTGTAGCGCAGGTCCGTGGACGTCAGCGCCGTGGCGTTGCCCAGCGCAGCGGGCACGGGGCCGACCAGCTGGTTGTAGCCGAGCCCGAGCGTCTCCAGCTGGGTCAGCAGCCCCAGTTCGGGGGGAATGCCGCCGGAGAGGTGGTTCCCCGCCAGGTCCAGGGTCTTCAGGGCGGCCATGTCGCCGAGCGCCGCGGGGATCGGCCCGCTCAGGTCGTTGCCGGCCAGGTACAGGCCATCGAGGGCGGTCAGCGCGGCGAGCGTCGCGGGGATGGCCCCGCTCAGGTGGTTCTCCTGCAGATAGCACACCTTGAGCGCCGCCAGGTTGCCCAGGGCGGCCGGGATCTCACCGGTCAGGTCGTTACTGGAGAGTTCGAGCAGCACGAGCGCCGTCAGGTTCGCCAGGCTGGCCGGGATCTCACCGGTGAGCTGGTTTTGCTGGAGCCAGAGCAGTTCGAGCCCGGCGAGATCGCCCAGGGCGGGAGGGATCTCGCCCGTCAGTTCGTTACCGCCGAGGTCGAGCGCCGCGAGCCCCGTCAGGTTGCCGAGGCTAGCCGGGATCTCGCCGCTGAGGAGGTTGCCGTAGGCGCCGAGATAGCCCAGCAGCGGCTGGGGGTTCTCGGCCGTGCCAAAGGCGGACGGGACAGACCCACTCAGCTGGTTGTGAGACAGATCCAAGCTCCGGAGGGCCGGGAGGCCGGCCAGCGAGGCGGAGATGGTACCCGTCAACCCGTTCCTGCTCAGGTCCAGGAACTCGAGGGCGACCAAGGGCGAAAGGTCCGGGATAGCGCCAGACAGCGCGCACTCGCTCAGCCTGAGGGTCTTGAGCGCGACGAGGTCACCGAAAGAGGCGGGGATCTCGCCGGCTACGTTGGTGCCCGTCAGGTCCAGGAACTCGAGGTTGGTGAGGTTGGCGAAGGTCGCCGGAATGCCCGTGGGGGTGGGCAGGTTGGTCCTGGTCAGGTCGAGGCGGCGGAGGTAGGTCAGGTTGCCCAGCTCGCTCGGCAGGGTGCCGTTCAGGTTCTGGAAGGGGAGGTCGATCCTGGTGACGTGCCCCTGGTCGTCGCAGCCGATGCCAGCGAGGGAGCAGGCGTTGGCCGCGGTGATCGTGGCGGGCCAGGCGGGGGACACGCGCCAGGCGGGGCCGCCGGTGGAGTCATAGAGGGCCTGGAGGGCGGCGACCTCGGCGTCCAGCGTCTCGGCGTGGACGGCGGGGGGCGGGCTGGCGGGCCACAGGCCCAGGGTGGCGAGGAGGAGGAGGGCCAGAACAAGGCGGCCGAGGCGGCCGAGGAGTGTAGGAGGCAGACGTAGCATGACGACTCCTTACAATAGGTGCGGGCACAGGGGTGGGCCCGCAGACGCGTTCGCGAGTATGTCGTCGCGTGGGCAGCGCGTCAAGCGGGAGCAGCGGGGCATGGTGGCGAGGTCGGCAAGTGCTGTTCCGCATAGGCGAACTGGGGGGGAGACGGAGAAGAGGAATCCACCACAGAGACACGGAGGCACCGAGAAGAGAAAAGAAGAGAGACAGGATTAACAGGATTTACAGGATTATAGGACTTGTGAGGCGCGGGCAGGTGCCTGCGCAAGAGTGCATCCGGAAAATCCTGTCAATCCTGCAAATCCTGTCCTTCTTCTCTTCTCCGTGCCCTCTGCGTCTCTGTGGTGGACCCTCCCCGACACGGCGCGCGGGGCGCATTTGCACTTTTTTTCACAAAGTGCTACACTAGGGCCGCGTCACGTACGCAAGGAGGTACCCGATGGGCAGCTGTCCCGCCATTCCCTTGCCCAGCCTGCGCCGCCTGCCGATCTATTACCGGCGGCTGCGGAGGGCTATCGACGAGGGGCAGGGCGTCATCTCGTCGCAGGAACTGGGCGAGGCCGCCGACGTCCCCGCCGCGCAGGTGCGCAAGGACCTCTCCCACGTCGGAGAGGTGGGGCGCCCCGGCATCGGGTACGACGTCGCCATCCTGGCCGACTACCTGGAGCACTTTCTCGGCCTGGTGAACGACAAGGAGGCCGTCCTCGTCGGGGTCGGCAACCTGGGGCGGGCGCTGGTCTCATACCCGGGCTTTACCCGCTACGGCCTGCGCATCGTGGCGCTGTTTGACTCCGACCCGGCCAAGGTGGGGCAGACGATGGGCGAGCACCGCATCCTGCCGGTGAGCAAACTGGCCGACCTGACCCGGCGGCTGCACGTGCAGATGGGCATCATCACCGTGCCCGGGCGGGCCGCCCAGGAGGTTGCCGATCAGATGGTGGCCGGCGGCGTCTCGGTGATCTGGAACTTTGCCCCGGCCACGCTGCAAGTTCCGGACGAGGTCTTGGTGAAGAACGAGGATCTGGCCGCGGAGCTGGCCACCCTCTCGCATCATATCAATCTCCGCCACCTGGAGAATCGGTCGTCGTAAGGGAGGTGGGTGTTGTCTCAGGTCAAGTTCGGTGTGTGGGGCGGCAAACTGATCGAGGGCTCGGCCGACGGCGTCGGCTCGGCCGGTGCCGAGGCGCCGGCGGTCCCCGAGGGGATCGCCGTCATGCAGGAGTTCAGCGAGGGCAACAAGGTCCGCGCCATTATGGGCTGGGACGGCTTTTTCGTCTTTGATGAGACGGTCGACCCGGTGGACATGGCCCGTGCCTACATGGACGTCGTCCAGCGCGAATCGTGCGGCAAGTGCGTGCCCTGCTCGATGGGCACCCGCGTGGCCGCCGACGTCCTGGCGCGCATCGCCGACGGCAAGGGCCGCATGGAGGACCTGGACACCCTCCGCGCCGTGGGCGAGCTGGTGCACGACGGGTCGCTCTGTGAGCTGGGGCACTCGTCGATGATCGCGGTAGAGGCCCTCATCGACCACTATGAGGACGAGTTCGTGCGCGCCATTCAGGAGGGCGTGCGCCGGCCGCGCGGGGTCTACCACACCAAGGTGACGGCCCCCTGCATCGAGGCCTGTCCTGAGCGCCTCGACATCCCCCGCTACATCGAGTACATCCGCACGGGCCGCTATGACGACTCGCTCTCGGTGATCCATGAGAAGAACCCGCTGTCGTCAGTGTGCGGGCGGGTGTGCGTGCGCTTTTGCGAGTTCGCCTGCCGGCGCGGCCAGCTGGACGACCCGGTGGACATCAAGCACCTGAAGCGTTTCGTCTCTGACGTGGAGATGGACGCGGCCGTCAAGGCCTACCAGCCGGAGGCGATCGCCGCGCCCGACGCGCCGACGGTGGCCATTGTGGGGGCCGGGCCGGCCGGCATGACGGCCGCCTACCACCTGTTGCGCAAGGGCTACCGCGTTGAGATCTTTGAGGCCAACCTGGAGCCGGGCGGCATGGCCGCCCTGGGCATCCCCGACTATCGCCTGCCCCGGCAGGTGCTGCGCACCGAGCTGGAGGTCATCCAGCAGATGGGCGCCCAGATCCACTACGGGCAGGCCATGGGCGTCGATTTCACCCTGCAGGACCTGCGCGACCGCTTCCAGGCCGTCTTCCTGGCCATCGGGGCGCAAAAGGGGAGCAGCCTGCGCATCGAGGGGGAGGACCAGAAGCCCATCGGCTACATGCCGGGCGTCGAGTTCCTGCGCTCGGTGAACCTGAACGAGCCGATCGAGTTCGGCCGGCGCGTGGTGGTGGTGGGCGGCGGCAACGTGGCCATGGACTGCGCCCGCTCGTCCGTCCGCCTGGGCGCGGAAGAGGTGCACCTGGTCTACCGGCGCACCCGCGAGGAGATGCCGGCCGACCACGAGGAGATCGAGGGGGCCGAGGAAGAGGGCGTCATCTCTCACTACCTGGCCAACCCGACGCGGCTGGTCATCGAGGAGGGGCGCCTCACCGGGGTGGAGTGCATCCGCATGGCCCTGGGAGAGCCGGACGCCTCCGGCCG
>JAAZBY010000662.1 GCA_012513595.1 Chloroflexota bacterium | reverse complement strand
GGATCCGTGAGGCGTATCACGCCCACCACCCGGCCCCCGATGATCACGGGCACCAGCACCTCGGCCGCGCCGGTGCCGGGTTGCTCCCCATAGTCTGCCCGCACGATGGCGCCCGTCCGCACGACCTCGTCAAGCCCCGGTAAGTCGAGCTCCTCGCCGAGGCGCGCCTGATCGGCGCTCTGGCTGCTGGCCAGCAGCACGCCGGAGGAATCCAGGAGCATGACGTTCGCAGGGAGGCTCTCGCCGATCAGGTCCAGAAAGGCCTGCGAACGCGCGCGATCGGCCCAGATGGCCGGGTAGGTGCTGGCCAGGTCGGCCACCAGCAGGGCGTGCTGCTCGAGCTCGTTGGAGGCCTGCGCCAGGTAGACCTGCGTCTCCAGAAGGTAGGCCAAGAGCAGGCCCACCAGAGAGAGCACCACCAACATGGGAAGCACGTGGCTCAGGATCAGACGGGCGCGCAGACTGTGCATGACGCCTCCCCGTCAGGCTGCTCCGCCCAGTTGGTCGGCATCGCCGACGGCTTCCAGGCGATAGCCGACGCCGCGCACGGTGATGATGCGGGCCGGGTGCTGTGGATCGGGTTCCAGCTTCTCACGCAGCCAACGGATGTGTACATAGACGACCTGCGGCTCGCCGACATACTCGGGGCCCCAGGCGCGGCGCAGCAGATCTTCGATCGGCACCACGCGCCCGGCCTCTTGCGCCAGAACCAGCAGCGCGTCGAACTCGCGCGGCGCCAGGTCCACCTGCCGTGCCCCGACGTGCACCGTGTGCGCGCCAAGGTCGATGCGCAGGTCGCCGACCTGCAGCGCCTCGGCGGCGGCAGGCGGCGGCGCAGCGGCCCGCCGCAGCACGGCGCGGATGCGCGCCAGCAGCACGTCGATGTCGAACGGTTTGGTCACATAGTCGTCGGCACCGAGCTCCAGCCCCAGCACCTCATCGAGCTCCCGTCGACGCGCCGTCAGGAAGATGACCGGCGCGCTCAGCCGCTGGCGGATGCGCCGCAGCGCCTCCAGCCCGTCCATCCCCGGCAGGCCGATATCGAGCAGCACCAGGCCTGGGCGGGCTGTCTCCGCCATGGCCACGGCCTCCTCGCCGCTGGCCGCCGTGCTGACGCGGTACCCGGCATGCTCGAGGTTGAGCGCCAGGCTGCGCCGCAGGAGGGCGTCGTCGTCAACGATCAGAATGTCGTTCGTCATAGTCCTCGTCAGTGTACCGGTCTCTCGCCCGGTTCAGCCAGAGACCCATCTCTGCAGCTCAAGTATAGCACGCCCCGCCCCGCATCGCGCGCCCCAGGCCTTGCCAATCTTTGCCCCAGCGTGGATAATCGATCGGGTGCGGCGGGCCGCGCCGTTGTGGCCCGCCGCGAGGCCTCATGGCAAGGACTAGCGGAGGTACGATGGCAGATACACAGCTGCGCATAGGGATGATCGGCGTCAGCGGGCGCGGGGGCCTCTGGCGGCACTGGCATGATCCGCAGGGCCGCTCGGTCGTGGTCGGCGGGGCGGACATCAGCGTCGACAAGCTCGAGGCCTTCCGCCATCAGCATGGTGGCGCGCCCTACACGACGACGGACTATCGGGAGCTGTTGGCGCGGAGCGACGTCGACGCGATCGCCGTCACCTCGCCCGACTTTCTCCACGAGGAGCACGCCGTCGCCGCTCTGGAGGCGGGCAAGCACGTCTTTTGTGAGAAGCCGCTGGCTATCACCATCGCGGGGTGTGACCACATCCTGGAGGCCTGGCGCCAGCACGGCCACCGCCTGATGGTCGGCTTTAACATGCGCTACATGAACATCTTTCGGACGATGAAGGAGATCGTCGACTCGGGCGCCATCGGCGAGATCAAGGCCGTCTGGGTGCGCCACTTTGTCGGGCAGGGCAGCAACTTTTACTACCATGACTGGCACGCCACCCGGCAGAACAGCACCTCGCTCCTCCTGCAAAAGGGCTCGCACGATATCGACATGATCCACTGGATCACCGGGCGCTACACGGCACGCACGGCGGCCTTTGGCAGCCTCGACTTTTTCGGCGGAGACAAGCCCAACGACCTGACCTGCCCGGCCTGCAGCCTGCGTGACACGTGCACCGAGTACATGGAGGGGCCACGCGTCCAGTGCGCCTTCCGCAAGGAGGTGGACGTCGAGGACAACCAGGTGATGATCATGGAGCTCGAGGGCGGCATCAAGGCCTCGTACCTGCAGTGCCACTTTACCCCCGACTATCACCGCAACTATACCTTTATCGGCACCGAGGGACGCGTGGAGAACTCGGAGCCGGACATGAAGGTCTGGGTCAAGACGCGCCTGTCGAACACCTACCGCGACCTGGCCGACCGCACCTACGACGTCAAGCCGGCCCGCGGCGGGCACGGCGGGGCCGACCCGGTCATCTGCAAGGACTTTGTGGATATGTGCCTGGACGGCAAGCAGCCGGTGGCAACGCCGCAGGCCGGGCGCATGAGCGTGGCGGCGGGGGTGCTGGCCGCCCAGTCTCTGCGCGCCGGCGGGCAGCCGCTGGACGTGCCGCCGCTCCCCGCGGAACTGCGAGACTGGCGCTAGCCCCCACAGGGGCCGGTCGTCGGGCCGCCGCAGGAGGATTGCCCTGCGGCGGCCCGTGCTTGCTCTAGACGGTTGGGGGGAACACCTTGCCGGGGTTCAGGATGCCCAACGGATCGAGGGCCTGCTTGATGGCGCGCATGGCCCCCACGGCCGGGGCGCCGACCGCCTCGACGAGGAAGCCCCGCCGGGTGGCGCCGATGCCGTGCTCACCGGTGATCGTCCCACCCAGCGATAGGGCCAGCCGGTAGAGCGCCGCCTGGGCCAGGGGCAGGCGTTCGTACCAGACGGCCTCCGGCAGGTCGTACTTCATCAGGTTCACGTGCACATTGCCATCGCCGGCGTGGCCAAAGCAGAGCATCTCCAGCCCCACTCGCCCGGCGACCTCGTGCACGCCGCGCAGCAGTGCGGGGATCTCGGCACGCGGAACAGACAGGTCCTCGGTACGGTTCACGGGGCTCTCGTGCTTGAGCGCCTCGATGATAATGCGCCGCGCCTCCCACAGGCGGTCGCGCGTGGGGCGATCCTGGGCCACCAAAACGTCGAGCGCGCCGTGCTCCAGGCAGAGGTCGCCGACCTCTTCCATGTCCGCCTCGACCTCCTCCTGGCGGCGCCCGGTGAGCTGGATGAGCAGCGTCGCCGCCGCGTCGCTGAACGGCACCGGCTTCCCCAGCAGCCGCTCGGAGGCCTTGACCACTTCGCGCTCCATGAACTCGATCGTGGTCGGCACGATGCACCTGGCGATGATGGCCGACACGGTATCGGCGGCGTGCTGGATGTCCTCAAAGGGCACCAGCAGGTCGACCTGGGCCTTGGGCAACGGCAGGAGCCGCAGCGTCATGCGCGTGACGATGCCCAGCGTCCCCTCGGACCCGACGATCAGCTGGATGAGGTTGTAGCCGGCCACGTTCTTGACGAGCTTGCCCCCCAGGTCCGCCACCTCGCCGTTCGCGAACACCACCTGCAGGCCGGAGACATAGTCCTTGGTGGTGCCGTACTTGACCGCCCGTGGCCCGCCCGCGCCCTCGGCGATGTTGCCGCCGAGCAGGCAGGAGTCCAGGCTGGCCGGGTCGGGCGGGTAGAACAGCCCCTCGGCTTCCACAGCGCGGTGCAGGTCGCCCGTCACCACGCCCGGCTCGACAGTGACCATCAGGTTCTCATGGTCGATCTCCAGGATGCGGTTCAGCCGTTCCACCGACAGGACGATGCCGCCCTCGGTGGGGACCGCGCCCCCCGACAGCCCCTGCCCACCGCCGCGGGCCGTCACGCCAATGCGCCGCTGTGCGGCCAGGCGCAGGATCGCGGCGATCTCTTCCGCGCAGCCCGGCCGCACGACGACGTCGGGAAAGCCGCGCAGCCCGGGCGTCTCATCGTGGGAGTACGGCTCCACCGCCGCCCCGTTGGTAAGGACATGTTCTGCGCCGACGATGGTAGCGAGTTCCGCGACAACCTGTTGGTCCAGACCGCTTGTCATAGCACCTCCGCTGGTCGTTGGTGATGGATGGGCCCCCTCGACGCCGGCCCTCGGCCGGCTGAGCCCCTCCTGTCCGCCCAGAACAGCACATCCTACGTCAGGTACTATCGGTGAACGACGTTGAACAAGGGTGAACCGGCGAAACACCTCCTGTGCCGCCTCGGAAGGCGTCTTGACGCCTCATTATACTGACCGGTCTACTCTCCCCGCGCCACCAGCGCCTGCACGGTCCGCCGCATGTGGGCCGCGTGGGACCCCTCCCAGTAGATCCGCCCACAACGGGGGCAGGCCCAGAACTCCTCGTAGTAGCGCCTGGTGCGCGGCAGCAGGCGCTGCGCGACGTCGGCCTTGTCCACCGGCAGCAACACCTCGTTACAGCGCAGGCAGCGGGTGAGCGGGGCAAGAGCCCCGTCCAGGCCAAAGCGCCGCAGCACCTCACGCACTTGGGTTTGCGGGGCATCGCTACGCACGAGGTACCCATGGACGACGATGGCACGCTTCAGCAGCCCGCGGTCACGGGTGAGCACGATGCGCCCCTCGTCGTGGCTGATCTGGGCAAGCTCTGCGTCCGCATAGTCGCGGCGGTAGAGGGCGTCGAGGCCGAGCATCCTCAGCAGGCCGGCCAGCCGCCCCAGGTGCCCGTCCAGCACAAAGCGGCCTGCGGGTGGGTCATCGCGGAGGCGCCCCAGGCTGCTGACGTCCAACGACGTGAAGCGCGGATAGACGCTGACGCGGTCCCCCGGCGCGAGCCGCACCCCCCAGCCCACTGCCTCCCCGTTCACGAGGATCAGGTCGACCTCCGTATGGGGAACGCCGAGGGACTCGATGGCGTCCTTCACACCAGTCGGCGTGCGCAGCGCGAGCCAGAAGAGGACCCCCCTTCTGCGCGGTGAGATCAGCTCGTTCAGCTCACCGTAGAAGCGGAAGCAGACCCCTGCGCCTGTGTCGGCAGTCCACGCTGGTTCACCCGTGGGCACGGTTGTGCTCGGGGCGCCTCGTCCGGGCCGGATCGGCTCGGCCGGCGGCGCGCGGGCGCCCCTTCCTCCTGAGGCGGAATCTACCACAGCCGCCGCCCGCGTGCGAGCGTCGCGGGGCGGTGGCACAGTGCCTTTCGCCGCGCCCCGTGCGGCGCTATAATGCCGTGGCAGGCGGCCGTCCGCCCCAGGTGCAGCGCATCATCGCATGCCGGAAAGGAGACTCCTCATGGCCTCTGAGATCACACCGGAGGGACGCGGCCGGCGCCGGCGAGGCGGTTCCCTCGCGCCCGGGCGAGGCGCTTTCCTCGCGCCCGGGCGAGGCGCTTTCCTCGCGCCCGGGCGAGGCGTCTTCCTCGCGCCCGGGCGAGGCGTCCTCCTCGCGCCCGGGCGAGGCGTCCTCCTCGCGCCCGGGCGAGGCGTCCTCCTCGCCTGCTTACTCCTCATCGCCCTGCTGGCCCTGCCGCTGACGGCGGCCGCCGCGCCGGCGCAGCAATCCGGCGACGGGACCTGGTACGTCGTTCAGCGCGGTGATACGCTGGGCCAGATCGCCCTCCGCCACGGGACGACAATCGCCGCGCTCCAGCGGGCCAACGGCATTAGCAACCCGAACTTGATCCGCGTGGGCCAGCGCCTGTGGATCCCGGGCGCCTCGGGCGGCACCCCGACCGCGCCGCCGGTGGCAACGGCCACTCCCGCCCCCTCCATCACGCCCACGCCAGAGCCCGGTGACGGGGTCTGGTACACGGTGCGCCGCGGAGACACCCTCGGGCAGATCGCCGTGCGCTACCGTACCACCAGCGCGGCCATCATGCAGGCCAACGGCCTGCGCAACCCGAACCTGATCCGGGTCGGCCAGCGACTGTGGATCCCGGGCGCCGCGGGTGCCACGCCGGCGCCCACCGCCGACCCGCCCACGACTCCGGCGCCGACGGAGACGCCCTCGGCCGGGGGCGCCTGGTACACCGTCCGCTCGGGAGACACGCTCGGCCGCATCGCCCAGCGCTACGGCGTCACGGTCGGGGCCATCATGCAGGCCAACAAGCTGGCCAACGCCAACCTGATCCGCGTGGGCCAGCGACTGTGGATCCCGGGAGGTTCTGACGGGGGCGGAGCGACGCCCGGCCCGGCGCCCGCGCCGCTCCCGCCGTCCGGCTCGGCGGGCTTTGCCTACGGCTTTCAGATTCAGCCCTGGTTCGGCGCCGACGTCGCCCAAGCCCTTGACGCGACCGTCGGGGCCGGGTTCGGCTGGATCAAGGTCCAGATCCCCTGGAAGCAGTTCGAGGGCGGCGGCAAGGGGCAGTACGACTGGGGCGAGCTCGACCGCCTCGCGGACGCCGTGAACGCGCGCGGCCTGCGCCTGCTCGTCTCCGTGTGCAAGGCGCCCAACTGGGCGCGCTCGTCCGGCTCGAACCTGAGCCTCGAGGGCCCGCCGGCCAACCCGCAGGACCTGGCCGACTTTGTGGGCGCCCTGGCGGCCCGCTACAAGGGCAGGGTCGCCGCGATCGAGGTCTGGAACGAGCAGAATCTCGTGCACGAGTGGGGCGGAGAGCCGCTCGACGCCGGGCGCTACGTGCGCATGCTCTGCGCCTCGTACCAGGCCATCCGTGCCCAGGACGCCGGGATGATCGTCGTCGCCGGCGGCCTGACGCCGACCGGCGTCAATGACGGCGTGACGGCCATCGACGACGTCACCTACCTGCGCAGTATGTACCAGGCCGGCTGCAAGAGCTGCATGGATGCCCTCGGCGTGCACCCCTCGGGGTACAACAACCCGCCCTCGGCGCGCATGGGCTACACGAACCCCGCCGAGCCCGACTTTAAGGCACACCCCTCCTTCTACTTTTACGAGACGATGACGCGCTACCGCCAGACGATGGTCGCCTACGGAGACTCGGCCAAGGCGCTCTGGCCGACGGAGTTCGGCTGGGCCAGCGCCGCCAACCCTTCGGCCGGGTACGAGTACGCGCGCGACGTCAGCGAGGGGGAACAGGCGAGTTACCTCGTCGAGGCGCTGACCATGATGCGGAAATGGGGATACGTAGGGCCGGCCTTTGTGTGGAACCTGAACTTTAACGTCTCCAACCCGGGGACGGAGATGGCCCAGTTCGGCGTCTTGGGGCGCCCGGCCTACGACGCCCTGCGCAGCATGCCCAAGTAGGCTATCGATGGCGGGGGCGGCCGTCCGCCCCCATACCGCGTCAGCTGCTAGAGGAGTGCGCTCACATGCAGAACCGTCAGATATCTGAGACTAGTAGTGCACCGCTGCCGACCGTTCCCTTTGGCCCACACACGCTCTCACGCCTGATTGCCGGCGCGAACCCCGTGAACGGCGGATCACACCTCAGCCGCTTCGTCAACATGCAGATGCGGCGCTACTTTACCGATGAGCAGATCCTGCGCTTCCTGGCCGACTGCGAGAACGCCGGCATCACCGCCTGGCAGTCAGGCCCAGGCAACCTGGGCCACTTTGCCGCACACCGCGCCGCCGGGGGCCGGCTTGGCTACATCTCTCTGGTCCATGAGGATGCCACCTCCCCCGATCAGCTGACGCGCAGCGTGGCGGGCGGCGCCATCGCCGTGGCGCACCATGGCGAGGTCACCGACAGGCTCTTTCGCAGCGGCGAGCTAGATACGATCGTGCCGCTCCTCTCTCGCGCGCGCGACCTGGGGGTGATGGTCGGCATCTCGACGCACATGCCCGCCGTGGTGGATTATGTCGAGAGTAAGGGGTGGGACATCGATTTCTACATGACCTGCGTGTACGAGCGGCACCGCACGCGCGAGGAGCTGCGTGCGCTGCTGGGCAAGGTGCCCATCCCCGTCCGCGAGGTCTACCTGGAGGAGGACCCCCCGCGCATGTACCGCGCCATGCGCGCGACCTCGCTCCCCTGCTTGGCCTTCAAGATCCTGGCGGCCGGCCGCCTGTGCGACCGGCCGGAGACGGTGGAGGCCGCCTTTGAGCAGGCCTTCCGCGAGATCAAGCCCACCGACGCGATCATCGTCGGCATGTACCCCGAGTACGAGGACCAGATAGGCCTCAACGCTGCCTACACGCGGCGCTTTAGCCCGCTCAGCGGGGCCGGCTGAGACCTGATGCCACAGCGGCCGCCGCAGGACAGTCTGCGGCGGCCGCCGTTCGCGGGCGATCAGCCAACGCCGCGTTCAGGGCAGCGCTCCGGCTCCGGCAAGCCCAGGTGCCGATAGGCCCCCTCCCCCGCCTGCAGCTGCCCGTGGGTGAACGGCGCCGGCTCGTCCGCCTGCTGCGCGCTCAGCGCCACAACCTCCGGGAAGCAGCCCACGATCGTGTTGCCTCTCAGCGTGATCCGCTGGGCCGACGGGGCCAGGTAGATGCCGGGCTTTTCCTGGCCCGCCAGGCCGGCGATCTCGTTGCCCTCCAGCACGACGTCGTGGGCGTCACCCAGGATGTCGATCTGCCCGCGCCCGGCCGTGCGGGCGTTCGCCGACACGGCACAGCGCCGGAACACGCAGGAGTGCACCTCCACCGGCCGGACGTTGGGGCGCAGCAGAATGCCCGGGCCCTCGTTCCGCTCCATGCGGCAGTCCTCGACGAGGTTGTGGCAATCGCGCGTACCCACCGACAGCCCCGCCACGCGGTTCTCCGCAAAGGTGCAGCCGCGCACCGTGATGTGGTTGGCACGCACGCAAAAGTAGAATCCCGCCAGGTCGTTCCCCAGCGACTCACAGTCCTGGAAGAGCACCCCGGTGCTGCCCGCGCCGGGGTGGTAGCCGTTGCCGGTGTTCTGGGCAAAGCGGCAGCCGCGGATCAGCACGTGGCTGCACATCTGGAAGCCCAGCCCCTCGCCCACAAAGCCCGTCTCGTGGACGTCTTCGACCACAAAGCCAGAACTCTGGATAAAGTACACGGCCGCTCCGCGGCAGGCGCCGATCCCCGTCGGCTGCACCTCGCGC
>JAAZBY010000661.1 GCA_012513595.1 Chloroflexota bacterium | reverse complement strand
GGCCAAGGAGATCTGGCACGAGGGCAATATCCGCCGCGTGATCGTCCGGAAGGATGGGGAGCGCTATCTGGAGTTGCCGCTGAACCTGACGGTAATCGGCACGGTGCTGGCCCCGCAGTTCGCCGCGGTGGGCGCCATCGTGGCGCTGGCCACCGGCTGCTCCATCGCCGTCGAGCGCACCGGCGAAGACTGACCGTTCTCTGCTCTACAACAGTGCGCCGGCGGATCTGCCGCGCACCACCCGACGCATAGGAGCAAGCGCGCATGGCACTACCAGGCCGCACCGGTGCCTATGAGCGTGCGATCGATGCCCTGACAGAAGAGCTCGGCACGCGCTTTGTCCTGGGCGAACGACTTGGCGGCGGGCACCTCGGCGCGCGCGCCGTATATGCCGACGACGGAACAAGCGCCGTGCTCAAGGTGTCCGACGCTTCCTATCGATCCGCGGTCGAGCCGGCGGTGGTCCTGGCCGAGCGCCTGCAGGCCGCTGGGTATCCGGCGCCTCGCCCCCTGCATCATGGGGACATCCCCGGCGGCTACTTTTTCCTGCAAGAGCGAGCGCCTGGACGACCCATGCGCCCGGTCGGCGTGTCGCAGGAACTGGACGCCGATGAGCTTGCTGTCCTCCTCGGCCTGCTGGACCGCCACGCCGGACTGGGCGCCGGCGCGCCGCATGACTGGACGGAATCGGTTCAGGATGTCTCAATCCATCGCCGGCGCGAGTGGACTTTGGTCGCCGAGAATCCACTCCCCGTGGTACAGAGGCTACTCAAAGCGTGCGAACAGCGCCTGGCGGGCATCAGTGATCTGAGCATGCGACATGACGACCTCGTGATCGGCGACTTTGGCCCCCACAACATCCTCGTGGACGAGGAGGGCCAAGTCACCTGCGTCGTGGACCTCGAGAGCGCAGGTCGCGGTGACCGGGTGATCGACACGCTGAACCTGTTGTACATGGTTGAGCCGCACCTGCTAGGTGTCGTGCGCGATGCGGCCCTAGCGATCGCCCGCCCTGAGGCGTTCGTGGTCTGCGGCGTTTACTGGATCGTACGGCGGTTGTTCCTCGGAATCCGGTCCGACGACAGCAGTCTTGAGCCTGTGGCGCAGCGGATGCTCGCACACATCGACCTACTTACCTGACACATCACCGCGGGTCCCGAACGTCCGGCCGTGCGCCTCGCTCAGCGCAACCCCAGTTCTCGCCAGCGTCGCGCGCCACGCTGGCCCAGGACGAAATAGTCCGCCTCTTCCGCATAGCCGGCCAGGCGATAGTCGGGCGACTCTTCCTGCTGCACCGCCGTCAGGCGCTCGGCCACCCAGTTGCCGGCATGGGCCAGCCGCGCACGCATGCCGTGTAGGTGCCCGAGAGAGATGCCGATCTCCGAATACCGCGCCCGGGCCAGCCACACCTCCCGGAAGCGCTCGGTGAGTTCCACCAGTTCGTGCTCCAGCGCCCGTAGGGTATCCACTCCGGCAGACAGGACTGCCTCGGTGTCCCCTTGTCCCTCCCCCAGCGCCGCCAGATCGGCCCGCAGGGCCTGGCAGGCGGACGTCTTGCGGGCGGCATAGCCCATCAGCCGCGCGGAAAAGGCCATGTCCTCGAGGTCCTCGGGGTGCTCCGCCGCGCCGATGTGCGTCCGCAGCGTGGCCTCCGCCTCGCGCGCCACGCGCTCCACCTCTCGGAGCGTCTCCGCCGGGATCTCGGGCGTCGCCTCGCCCACGAGGGGCTCGTCCAGGAGCATGTACACCGAGCGGCTGGCGTTGCGCAGGGGCATGCCCTCCAGGGCATTCAGGCGCCCCAGCGCCCGCACGGCCTCCACGATCTCCTGGCCCGCGGGGCCGTAGAACAGCCGCCCCAGGTTGCGATCGAACACCTCGTCTGGGGTCTGCCCGCCCGTCCAGCCCTGTTCGCCGCCATAGAGGTAGCCGTACCACGACTGGCCGATCGGCTGGTAGTGGCCGTGATCGCCCCAGTCGGTGTTCAGGAGTCCCTCGCCCCCGTGCTCGGCCGCCAGGCGGGCCAGGGTGCGGATGTTGCCGTTGGCGTTCTCGATCCTGGGGAAGAGGGTGTTCCACGACGAGGTCCCCGGGCATACCCAATAGGTGCGGCCACTCTCGGCAAAGGTTCGCACCGAGGGGTAATCCTCCTCCGCCTCATAGTGCCAGTCCAGGAGGATGACGTCCTCGGGCAGTTCGGCCACCAACTCGGGATGGTGGAGGAGGATATCGCCCCAGATCTGGATGCGCCGTCCATAGCGCGCGGCGATCTCTCGCAGGCGCAGGATGTGCTGCAGGTACACCCGCCCCACGCCGATCTCCTCGGCCAGCTCCCGCGAGCGGCCCTTGCCCAAGTCCCACGTCTCGTCGCAGCCGACGTTAAAGAGGGTCGACGAAAACGAGGGCAGGAGGTCCGCGTACATGTCGTCGAGGAGCGCGTACGAGTCCTCGTTCGTCACGTCCAGCGACCAGCCGATCTCGGCCTCGGCGAGGTGGCGGTACTCGGGAAGGGCGAGGATGTGGGCCATGTGGCCGAACGAGTTCAGGTTGGGCTGGAGTTCCACAAATCGCTCCCGGGCGTAGGCGTCCAGGGTCATCATGTCGTCGCCCGAGAGCGACCCGCAGCCCGCCCCAATCCG
>JAAZBY010000660.1 GCA_012513595.1 Chloroflexota bacterium | reverse complement strand
GCTTACCTCTCTGATCATGCTCACGGGCGTCCCCGGGCTGGATCTGGCCCCCTCCTCGCCCATCTTGGCGGGGGCTGAGGTTGAGCTGGTCAACCTCAGCGGGCGTGAGCTGCGCCTGCGGCACGCTTTAGACGGGGTGCGGGCCCGCTACGATTTCGTGTTGATCGACACGCCTCCCAGCCTCGGTATGCTGACGCTGAACGCCCTCACGGCGTGCGACGGCGTGATCATCCCCGTACAGTGTGAGTACCTGCCCCTGGAGGGGCTGTCGCAGCTCTTGCACACGGTGGACCTGGTGCGCCAGACGCTCAACCCGCGCCTAGTGATTCGCGGCGTGGTGATGACCCTCTACGACGCGCGCACCAACCTGGGGCGCGAAGTGATCCAGGAGGTGCAGCAGCACTTCCCCAGCATCATGTTCCGGGCCATCATCCCGCGCAGCGTGAAGCTGAGCGAGGCCCCTTCCTACGGGGAGCCGATCGTTACCTACGCGCCGCAGTCGTCAGGAGGGCTGGCCTATGCGGCTCTCAGTGAGGAGCTCCTGGCGGGCGACTGAGCGACCCCCCGGCCAGGCGAAGGGTGCGCGGCGGCCAGTCAAGGTGGAGGGAACCATGGCGTCGAGTCGGAAAACCGGTCTGGGGAAAGGATTGGGTGCGTTGATCCCGGCCGGGGCGCCCGTCTCGGGGCTGCGGCGCGTCAGCGTGGAAGCCATCTCTCCCAACCCGCGCCAGCCCCGCACGGTGTTCGATGCCGACGCCCTGCAGGAGCTCGCTGACTCGATCCGCGAGATGGGCCTCATCCAACCGCTGATCGTCCAGCAGGTGGCGGAGGCGGAGGACGAGGGCCAGCCGCCGCGCTACCAGCTGATCACGGGTGAGCGGCGCTGGCGGGCGGCCCAGCTGGCCGGGCTACGGCACGTGGACGTCATCGTCAAAGAAGCCACGCCGGCCGAGATGCTAGAGCTGGCCCTGGTGGAGAACATTCAGCGCGCGGACCTGAACCCGCTGGAAGAGGCCACCGCCTACGAGCAGCTCCAGCGCGAGTTCGGGCTCACGCAGGAGCGCATCGCCGAGCGCGTCGGGCGCAGCCGGGTGAGCGTGACCAACGCCCTGCGCCTCTTGCGCCTGCCCGAGGAGATTAAGCAAGGGCTCACCGACGGCTCGCTCAGCGAGGGGCACGCCAGGGCGCTCCTGATGCTCGACGACGAGGATGACCAACTGGTCGGCTTTCGCACCGTGATCAAGAAGCACCTGTCGGTGCGCCAGGCCGAGGAATGGGTGCGCCGGCGGCAGGCGACAGGAGACGCGGTGGCGCGGCAGCGCACCCGCTCGCCCGAGACGGTGGCCCTGGAAGGCGAGTTCCGCGATTCTCTGGGGACCAAGGTGGAGCTCTTTCGCAGCCGCAAGGGCGGCCGGCTGGTCATCCACTTTTACTCGGAGGAGGACCTCCAGGCCCTGTACGACCGCATCGTCGAATAGCGTCCTGGGCGTTGGCAGGCAGCGGGCGGGGAACCGGGGTTCCTCGCCCTTCGCATTCTCGGGTGCTGGGCAGCCGCGCTTTGGTGGGCGCCTCGGAAGGCGCTATAATCGGTTGGTGAGTAGTATGCGTGCCGTTGGAGCAACCCCATGTTTGAGAAGGTAGCCGCCGTCGTGCGGCGATACGACGAACTCAGCGCATTGCTGGCCTCCCCGAAGGTGATCAGCGACCCGAACCTGATCCGCCAGTATGGCCGCGAACAGGCCGAGATGACCGACGTGGTTGAGGCGTACCGCGCCTACGAGGCGCTCTCTACCGAGCTCGAGCAGACCCGCGGGATGCTCGTGGACGAGGACGATCCCGGGATGCGCGACCTGATCGGCGACGAGATCGAGGGACTTGAGGCCAACCTTGAGGAGGCCAGCGAGCACCTCAAGGCGTTGTTGGTGCCCAGGGACCGCCGCGACAGCCGCAACGTGATCTGTGAGGTGCGCGCTGGCACCGGCGGAGACGAGGCGGCCCTCTTTGCCGCCGATCTCTACCGGATGTACACCCTCTATGCGGCCGCCCACAACTGGAAAACCGAGGTTTTGAGCTCCAGCGACACCGGCATCGGCGGGTACAAGGAGATCATCTTTGAGGTCCGCGGGCGCGGCGTTTTCTCGCGGCTCAAGTTCGAGAGCGGGGTGCACCGGGTGCAGCGCGTCCCCGTCACCGAGACCGGCGGGCGCATCCATACCTCGACGGCGACGGTTGCCGTCCTGCCCGAGGCGGACGAGGTAGATGTCGAGGTCAACGAGAACGATCTGCGCATCGACGTGTACCGCTCCGGGGGCCACGGCGGCCAGAGCGTGAACACCACCGACTCGGCTGTGCGCATCACGCACCTGCCCACGGGGCTGGTCGTCCAGTGCCAGGACGAGCGGTCCCAGCTGCAGAACCGTGCGCGGGCCATGTCCATCCTGCGGGCCAAGCTATATGACCTGGAATACCAGCGGCAGATGGACGAACTCGAGGAGAGCCGGCGGGCCCAGGTGGGCACGGGCGAGCGCAGCGAAAAGATCCGTACCTACAACTTTCCGCAGAACCGGGTAACGGACCACCGCGTGAACGTGTCGGTCTATCGCCTGGAGGACGTGCTGGCCGGCGACCTGGACCCGTTCATCGACGAACTCGTCGCCCAGGACCAGGCCGAGCGCCTCCGCGCCAGCGCGGGCGGCCGCTGACGGGCGCGGCGCGTGACGGAGCCCCTCCCTGACCTTGGCACGGTGCGCGGTGCCGTGCGCTGGGCGGTGCCGGTGTTGGCCCAGGCTGGCTGCGACACCCCCAGGCTCGACGCTGAACTCCTGCTCGGGCACGTGCTGGGGGCCACCCGTACGGCGCTGCAGGTGCGCTGGGACGAGGCTCTGGTCCCCGAGGCTGCGCGGCGCTTCACGGCGCTGGTGCGCCAACGGGCCGGGCGGGTTCCCCTGGCTTACCTCACTGGCGTGCGCCCCTTCTATGATCTCTCCCTGAGGGTGGCGCCCGGCGTTCTCGTGCCCCGCCCCGAGACCGAGCTGCTGGTAGACGAAGTGCTGGCCTGGTGCCGCGGCCAAGGAGGCCGGCCGCTGCGCATCGCCGACGTCGGCACCGGCAGCGGTGCCATCGCGGTGACCCTGGCCGCCCATCTGGAACGGGCCACGGTGGTGGCCAGCGACCTGTCTGCCGAGGCGCTGGCGGTGGCCGCCCGCAACGTGGCCAGCCAGGGGTTGGTGGGGCGCATCTCTCTGGTCCGCTGCGACCTGTTGAGCGCCCTGCGCGGGCCTTTCGACGTCATCGTCGCCAACCTGCCCTACGTGCCGAGCGGGCGCCTGGCCAGCCTGATGCCCGAAGTGCGCGACCATGAGCCGCGCCTGGCCCTCGATGGCGGGCCGACCGGGCTGGACGTCATCGCCCGCCTGCTGCCGCAGGCTGCCGAACGCCTGGCGTGGCCGGGCCTGGTGGCCCTGGAGATCGACGAGACCCACGGTGAGCAGGCCGAATGCCTGGCCCGCGGCCAGTGGCCCGGGGCCGAGGTGCGCCGCGTCGCCGACCTGGCCGGTTTGGACCGGCTGGTGTGCGTCACGGTGAGCCCCGCGGGCGCCCAGCCCTCACCCCAACCGGAGATGCAAGCATCGTGACCTATCGACTGATCGCCCTCGACCTGGACGGGACGCTGCTGCGCAGCGACCACACCATCTCGCCGCGCTCGCGGCAGGCTCTGCAGCGAGCCATGGACGCCGGCATCCACGTGACGCTGGCGTCGGGGCGCTCCTACGCCTCCATGCAGCCCTGGGTTGAGGATCTGGGCGTCGTGGTGCCGGTGATCTCGTATCAGGGCGCCATGGTCACCGACCCGCTCAGCGGGAAGCGGCTTTTCCAGAGGCTCCTGGCCGTCGACTTGGTCGATAAAGTGCGCGCTTTTGCCCGCGCACGGGACCTGTGCCTGAGCGTCTACTGCGACGACGTCATCTATGTCGAAGAAAAGCGCCACTCTGACGCCTTCTACGAGCGCTGGTTCGGGCTGCCCTGGCGCATCGTGCCGGACGTGATCGCCGCACTCCCTGCCGAGCCGATCAAGTTCATCCTGATCGGCGAGGGCCCCGAACTGGACGCCGTCCAACCGGAGGTCGTGGAGCGCTTTGGCGGGCGCATGCAGATCCTACGCTCGCACGAGTACTTTCTCGAGGGGCTGGCCCTGGGCACCACCAAGGGGACGGCTCTGGCTTGGGTGGCCGACGCACTGGGTATCCCGCGCGAGCAGACGCTGGCTTGCGGAGATGCCGGTAACGACCGAGCCATGGTGGCCTGGGCCGGCCTGGGGGTGGCTATGGCCAACGGCTCTGACGAAGTCAAGACGGTCGCGGACCTGATTGCCCCGCCCTCGGACGACGACGGCGTGGCCCAGATCATCGAACGCTACTGCCTGACCAGCGACGGGAGGGGCTGACGCGCCGATGGACACGGGCGAAGGGGCGCGGCGCACGCGGGTGCTGCGCGCCGCGAGCGTAGGCGTCGAAGAGGAGGCGGCCCGCCTGATCGC
>JAAZBY010000659.1 GCA_012513595.1 Chloroflexota bacterium | reverse complement strand
GATACTGGCTGTGCAGCGCATGCAGGATCACATCGCGGCGCACATCTGTGAAGAGATCACCATTGCAGATCTGGCAAGAGTGTCTTTATTCTCTCCTTGGTATGCAAGGCGACTTTTCATTCAGTGGACTAGTCTTACACCAGCCGATTACATCCGTAGGCTGCGGCTCAGCAAGTCGGCACTCCGCTTGCGGGACGACAACTGTCGCGTTATCGATGTGGCACTGGATATGGGATTCGGCAGCGTAGACGGCTACCAACGAGCTTTTGCGCGGGAGTTTGGCTGCAATCCGAAACAGTATGCCTCAGATCCAGTTCCGCTCCGGTTGTTTACTCCCTATGGCGTCAGGGCTCGCTACCTGGAAAGGGGAAATGAACCAATGGAGAAGGTCAAGAGTATATTCGTGCAGGTGATCGAAAAACCTGCTCGCAAGGTCGTCATCAAGCGCGGAGTCACGGCAGCGGACTATTTCAAGTATTGCGAAGAAGTCGGCTGTGATGTGTGGGGTTTGCTGACTAGCATAAAGTCCATCAGCGGGGAGCCGGTCTGCATGTGGCTGCCAGAGCATTACCGCAGACCCGGAACAAGCGAGTACGTACAGGGCGTGGAAGTACCCGTGGACTATGACGGTATCATCCCCGCTGGCTTTGACACCATCGAACTGCCCGCAGCCAAGTATCTGATGTTCCAGGGGGAGCCTTTCGCAGAAGAAGACTATGGCCGGGCCATCGAAGAGATGTGGGCGGCCCTCAAGAAGTACAACCCCTCGGTCATCGGATACATGTGGGATCAGGAAAACCCCCGCATCCAGCTCGAGCCCATCGGTACGCGTGGGTACATCGAGCTTCATGCAGTCAAGCCTGTATAGACAGGCCTGTATGCACAGGGTGATATGTTAGCGGAACCATTACGTCTCCAGCATAACCACTCCTCACAACCGTGATCCTGGTGAGGAGTGGTTGTTTGCTGCGCATCGCGCATCTTGAGTACACTGAAGGACGGTTTGGCTGCAAACACTGGCTTACACGTTGATGCTGACAGGTCTGCACCTACCGCCAGCGCCGGTAGTGCCCGACACGTGTCTGCGACTGCCGACGGCTCGCCAGTCATTCACACTGGCCTCTCGTACCATGTGGACTGCGTGGCGTTGCTGCGCCCAGGATATAGTGCTGACACACCCAGCGCAACAGGCACAGGCGAAGAGCGATGAGGAAGGCCAGCGCGATCTCTACTACCCTCGTTGACGCGAGCATGATCGGCATGTGGGCCATGCCGTACTGCAGGGGCCAGATCGTCGAGCTGGCGACCGCGGTTCTCCTGCCCGTCGGCGGTTACGCCCTGTTGACGGGAAAGCATGGGCAGGCCGCTTGTGGTTCCTACAGATGGGGATGCTCCTCTACTCGCTGCGCAATGCCAACGGGTACTACACACAGATGGGTGCCGCGCCGCTCGACGGGCTGAAGGCCCTGCTGTACTCCGAGGGCGAGTACCCCCCACGGATGCGCGATGCTGTGGTGAGGGCGTTCCTGTGGGAGGCCGAGCTCTCCCTGACCTGCGGGCGCAAGGCCGCGCCCAAGGGTGACGCCCACTATGCAACGGGTTCCCTGTTCCGGACGGTCTGCTCGTGGGTCCAGGTGCCGTGTGCCCTCAACGGCCGCTACCTGATGAACGGAAAGGGTGCCTTGGGGCCCATGGGGGGGGCGAGAGCAGCCCGCCGGAGACGCCGCCTAGGGTCGCGGAGATATGCCGGCTCCTGGGTGAGGGGCATGCGGAAGAGGCGTATCAGCGGGCCGATGCGCTGCATGGCGAGGTCGCTCGGCTGGCCAGCGGCGTGCGGCCCACCGCCGGCGTAGGGCGATGAGGCGCCCGCCGGCGTGCCGGTGCCGAGTACAGCGAAGGGCCCCTGGAGCAGACCCTCGCGGGCCATATCCGGGGCAAGAGGTGAACGTACGGTCCTCACCGGTGCTGCGCGGAGGCAGGCACCCCGTAGGCCGGCCAGTGCCAGAGAAAGGAAGCTGTGAAACTGGCATGCGCGCGCAGCGCCGCGGCAGAGTGGGTCAGCCAGCATGGCCGCCACGTGGACGGCTTTCTGGGGGCGTACTATAGCGGCTCCGTCGTGGGCCTGCCCGATGATGCGGAGCTCCCCGAGTCCTCTGACGTCGACATCATCGTCGTCTCCACGCGGAACGAGGTGCCGCCCAAGCCGGGCAAGTTCCTCTACCGTGGCGCCCTGCTGGAGGTCACCCATCTGGCCTGGAACGCGCTCTCCTCGGCAGAGGCGGTGCTGGCCTCCCATCACCTGGCCCACAGCCTGAGGACCGACACGATCATCGCCGACCCCACGGGCCGCCTGCGCAAGCTCCAGGCGTGCATCTCCCTCCACTTTGCCGAGCGTCGCTGGGTGCGCCGCCGCTGTGAGAACGTGCTAGTGAGGATCGAGGATGGGCTGGGCAGCATCGACCCCTGCGCGCCGTTCTACGACCAGGTAACGGCATGGCTGTTCCCGACGGGGATCACCACGCACGTCCTCCTCCTGGCCGCCCTGCGGAACCCGACCGTGCGGCGCCGCTACGATGCCGTGCGTGAGACGCTGCGTGACTACGACCTGCCCTACTACTACCCCGAGCTGTTGGCCTTGCTTGGCTGCGCGCATCTGCCGGCCCGCCGCGTGGGGGAGCACCTCGACGCACTGGCGGAGACGTTCGATGCGGCCGTGGCTGTCGCCAAGACGCCGTTCCCTTTCAGCAGCGATATCACCGCCTTGGCGCGGCCAATAACCGTGGAGGGCAGTCGCCAGCTCATCAGGGACGGTCACCACCACGAGGCCGTCTTTTGGATCGTCGCGACGTTCGCGCGCTGCCACAAGATCCTGGCGGCGGACGCTCCGCCGCAAGTGCAACGCGCCCATCTGCCGGCGTTCCGGAAGGTGATGGCCGATCTCGGTATAGCCAACACCGGTGACCTGCTCCGCCGCGCGCAAGAGGGCATCGGGTTCCTTCCCCGACTGTGGGAGATGGCCGAGGTCGTTCTGGTGAAGAACCCGGAGATCGTAGACTAGGAGAGGTGGGCAAGTGATCCTGTCCGAGTATTCGTACGTCCGTGTGCCCGCAACGACCGGGGACCTGCTCGCCGACGTCGAGGCGCTCTACCTGCAGAACGGCAGGGAAAAGACCCTCCAGCATGCCCGCGACGTGGCCGCCACGGGCCGTTCCCTGGCGGCACGGTTCGGCCTGGACCCAGAGGCCTGCGAGCGGGCTGGCTACCTCCACGACATTGCCAACATCCTCCGGCCGGAGGACATGCTGCACTATGCGCGCGACCATGCGCTGCCCCTGGACGCTGCAGAGCAGCGCTATCCGTTCCTGTTGCACCAGCGGCTCTCGGCCACTATCGCCGCGGAGGTGTTCGGGGTAACCGACGTGCGGGTGCTGTCGGCGGTGGCGCATCACACCACCCTGAAGGCGGAGCCCTCCGAGTACGACATGGCGCTCTTTCTGGCCGACAAGATCTCCTGGGACCAGGAGGGTACCCCGCCTTCTCTTGCCGCCATTCAGGCGGGGCTGGAGGAGTCGCTATCGCGGGCCTCGCTGGCGTACATCGAGTTCGCCCTGGGGAACGGCATGATCTTGTGCCCGCACCGTTGGCTGCTTGACGCGCGGCGGTGGCTGGCGGCCCACTGCGGTGGCCGCGCGCGATCCGAACGGAATCCGTGATCAAGACACGCAAGGAGGGGTTGGCGTGCACATTCCCAAGCATATCGTGGCAGTTGGCGGGCTGGTGCGGGACGGAGAGGGCCGAGTGCTGATCGGCAGGTCCGTCTGGCGCCGGGGTTGGGAGTTCTTTGGCGGCCAGGTGGAGAACGGTGAGAACCTCGAGGAGGCGCTTCTCCGCGAGATCCGTGAGGAGACCGGCATCACCGCCCGGGTGGTCGCCCTCGCCGGCATCTACTCAAGCCTGAAAGGGTACACAGACGCGCACACCGGCGTCCACATCCCGACCAAGCTGATACTGGACTTTCTTTGCGACTATGTCAGCGGCACGCCCACCGATTCGGACGAAACCACGGACGTGATGTGGGTTACCGTGCCCCGGGCGCTGGAACTGGTGGACACGCAGCCCTATCGGATGCGGCTGGAGAACATGCTCCACCACGCCGGCCGCGTGGTCTATGTCGCCTACGAGACGCATCCCTTCGCCGCGCGCGCCTGCCGCGCGCTCTGATCGCGTGGCTGCCGGCAGAGCAATGTGTCCACTTGACGAGAAGCAACTGCCCTCGATTTGTCGCTGTGGGCCTTCTATAGTATAATGGGCCTTGGTGTGATCACGGCAAGAGGAAGGGTGTATCGAGCATGGCGCTGACCAAGATCGAGAAAGCGTCCACTGTTGAGAAATACGGGCGGCATGCGCAGGATACCGGCTCGCCCGAAGTTCAGATTGCGAACCTGAGTGAGCGGATCAGCAAGCTGACCGAGCATCTCAAGGAACACAAGCACGACGAACACTCCCGGCGGGGGTTGCTCAAGCTCGTCGGGCAGCGCCGTCGGCATCTGAACTATCTCAGCAAGAAGGATGAAGACAAGTACCGTGAGGTGCTGGCGCGCTTGGGCCTCCGCCGCTAGCCTTCGCGTGGATAGGTCTTCTGTTGCTGGTGGATAGAGAGCAAGTGGCGGGTATGATAGCCATTTGCTCTTTTTCTTTAGGCAGGGTTCCGGCGGGATAGGCCCGCCGGGCAGACGGCAGCCGGAGTCGTTGCCGGCGGTTTGTGCAGGAATTGGGGCCTGGCCCTCACCGGCTTGGTGCGGCCCATGCCCCAGTCCCTGACCAATCCGCCCCGACGCTCCGGCATCGCCGAGGTGGAAAGGACATATGGAGAAACAGTATAGGGCACAACTGGGCGACCGCGAGGTGATTCTGGAGACGGGCAAGCTGGCCCAGCAGGCCGGCGGCGCCGTCGTCGTGCGGATGGGCGAGGCGATGCTGCTCGTCACCGCTACGGCCTCCAGCGCGCCCCGCGAGGGCGTCGACTTTTTCCCGCTGACCGTTGACTTTGAGGAGCGTCGCTACGCTGCCGGCAAGATCCCCGGCGGCTTTTTCAAGCGCGAGGGGCGCCCCTCGACCGACGCCATCCTCCTCTGCCGCTCGGTGGACCGGCCTTTGCGGCCCCTCTTCCCCGAGGGCTATCGGAACGACGTCCAGATCATCATCACCCCCTTCGCTGCGGACCAGGAGAACGATCTGGAGACGCTGTCGCTGATCGGCGCCTCTGCGGCGCTCACCATCTCGGACATCCCCTTCGGTGGGCCGGTGGCGGGCGTCAAGGTGGCCTATGTCAACGACGAGTACATCATCAACCCGCTCGCTTCGCAGATGGAAGAGAGCCAGCTGGACCTCACGGTGGCCGGCACGGCCGAGTCGGTGTTGATGATCGAGGCGGGGGCCAACGAGTTCCCCGAGGACAAGATGCTGGAAGCGATCCGCCGTGGCCATCAGGCCATCCAGGCGACGATCGCGCTGCAGGCACGCATGGCCGAGGAGATTGGCAAGGCCAAGAACCCCGGCGTGTGCGTGCAGCTCGACCCCGCCGTCCTGCAGGCGGTGGAAGGCCTGGCCGGCACAGCCATCGCGGAGATGGTCGCCAGCGGCCTGGATCGCGGCGAGCGCAAGGAGCAGGAGGACCGCCTGCGCGAGCAGGTTTTCGCCGAGGTGGATCCCTCCTTTGACAAGGCTGCGGTGGCTGAGGCGTGGGGCGTGCTCTTCCAGCGCGCCATGCGGCGCCGCATTCTTGACACGGGCATCCGCGTCGACGGACGCGACCTGCGCACCATCCGCCCACTGAAGGCGGAAGTGGGGCTGGTCCCCCGAGTGCACGGCTCCGGCCTGTTCAGCCGTGGAGAGTCGCAGGTGCTGAGCATCACCACGCTGGGCACCGGGACTGACGAGCAGTCGATCGAG
>JAAZBY010000658.1 GCA_012513595.1 Chloroflexota bacterium | reverse complement strand
GGGACCAGTTTGGGAACATGTACACCCTGGGGATCATCGATCCGACCAAGGTGACGCGTTCGGCGATCGAGAACGCGGCCTCCATCGCGGCCATGATCCTGACCACCGAAGCCCTCATCACCGACATCCCGGTGAAGGAGCCGCCCGCACCGGCCGGGGGCGGCGGCATGGGCGAGTACTAGTCGGCCCGTTCGTCAGCAGAAAGGTAGCGGTAGGGGGGCGGGGCGTCGGCTGTGAGGTCGGCGCCCCGCCCTTGCGTGGCAGGGCAAGCGCGCCTGCGCTGCAGCCTGCGTGGCGGTCGGCGCCCCGAGAACGCTGGGGCGCCCGTGAGCATGCTCACGGGCGCCCCCTCAGCAGACGTTCGCGGTGGCCTACAGCGTCTTGACCTTGATCTGCTTGGGCTTGATCTTCTCCTGCTTGGGAATGGTCAGGGTCAGAATGCCCTTGTCGAAGGTGGCCTCGGCCTTATCCGCCTGGACGGGGATGTTCAGCCGCAGGCTGCGCTGGAACTTGCCACAGGGCCGCTCGCGAATGACGTAGGTCACGTTGTCGATAGGCCCCTTAATCTCCCCGCGCAGGGTCAGGGTGTCCCCCTCGATGGTGATGTCCACGTCCTCAGGATTCAGCCCCGGGACGACTGCCTGGACCACCAGCTCCTCGTCGGTCTGGTAGATATCGATCGGCAGCGAGCAGTAGCCTTCCTCCTGCCCCGCTGACCAGCGGGTGCCGGGGCGCACAAAGCTCTCCTCGAAGAGGCGATCCATCGCCTCACGCAGAGTGATCAGATCGCGGAACGGATCCCAACGGGTGATAGACATGGTTGCAGCCTCCTGATTGGGCCGGATCGGGCCATGCCCTCCGGCATAATGGTTACGAGTCACAGCGCCCCTCCACCGAGGCGGGTTCCGGCCTAGGCGGACTTGATCGGCACCTGCCGCGGGCGGCTTGCCTCGGTCCGTGGCAGGGTCAAGGTGAGCACGCCGTGCTGGAAACTGGCCTCCCCCGCCGGGCCGTCGACGTCGCGCGGCAACGTCAGCGAGCGGCTGAAGCGGCCCGTGCCGTGAGCCCGTTCGCGCAGCAGATAGTCACGGTCCGTTTCGCCTTCGTCGGGCTTGATCTCCCCGCGGATGGTCAACGTGTCACCGGTCACGGTGATGTCGACGTCCTCGGGTGAGACGCCGGGCAGCGACATCTGCACGACGAGGCCCGACTCGGTCTCATAGACGTCCAGCGACGGGCCCATGGTGGCCAACTGGGCGCGGAGGGAGTCAGCCAGCGGCCGGCCCAGCCAACCGCGGTCAGCGCCCTCGACAAGAGACGGGTCATACCTTCGCAAGCTACTCATGGACGCACCTCCTAATTCATCGTCAAGCGTGGGGTGGGGCCGGGCCCTGCCCGGGCTCCCTCCCGAACCCTTGTGACCTGATTATAGCACACTGTCAACACATGTCAAGGGCTTCTGCCAATCTGTGGGGGGAAAAGTTGACTGCGGATTGGCAACCTTGTTGACATGCCCGGCGAGATGCGGTACAATGAGCATGTTCACAAGCCCGTGTACGGGACGCCTCCTGACGGCCACAGGTGGCGGGCACTCCCGACGGCCGTATCCTGGGGAACGGAGCAGCGCAGCGCATGGAGTATAGGGACTATTACCAGGTCCTCGGCGTCAACCGCGACGCCGCCAATGAGGATATCCGCAAGGCCTACCGCCGGCTGGCGCGCAAGTACCACCCGGACGTCAACCCTAACAACAAGGAGGCCGAGGAGCGCTTCAAAGAGATCAATGAAGCCTACGAGGTCCTCACTGATCCCGAGAAACGCAGCAAGTACGACCGCCTCGGTCGCTCCTGGCAGCAGTACCAGCAGGGTGGCGGTGACCCGAGCGGCTTTGACTGGAGCCAGTGGTTCTCTCCGGGGGCCCAGGGTGGCGCGCAACGGCAGGCCCATGCCGAGTACGTGGACCTGAACGATCTCTTTGGCGGCGGCGGCTTCTCTGACTTTTTCCAGAATCTGTTCGGTGGCGAACGCAGGGCCGCGGGATATCCGCAGGGCTTTGCGCGCGCCGGGAGGGATATCGAGCAGCCCGTGGTCATCTCCCTCCAGGAAGCTTACCAGGGCACCGTGCGCATCCTACAGACCGGCACCCGCCGCCTCGAGGTCAAGATCCCGCGCGGCGTGCGCAGCGGCTCGCGCGTGCGCGTCTCGGGCGAAGGGGAGCCCGGCGGCAACGGCGGCACCCCGGGGGACCTGTACCTGGTGGTGCGCGTCACCGAGAACCCGGATTACCGCCGCGAGGGCGATACCCTGATCCAGCGCCTGCCGGTGGACCTGTACACCATGGTGCTGGGCGGCGAGGTGACCCTCCAGACGCTCAAGGGCCAGACCTTGGCGCTGCGCATCCCGCCGGAGACCAAGACGGGACGCACGTTCCGCCTGCGCGGGCAGGGAATGCCCAAGCTCAAGAATCCCGAGGAATATGGTGACCTCCTCGTTGAGGTGGTGCCGACCATTCCTCAGCAGCTTACCGAGAAGGAGCAGGAGCTCTTTCGCCAGCTCGCCGAGCTTCGCCGCTAAAGGGGACGCCCATGTCAGTCGTTCGCAAGCAAGCCCTGTTCGCGCTTCTGCTAGCCCTGGTGTTGGCCAGCACCTCCGGGTGTGAGGCGGTGCACCTGGCCGCCGACCTGGGTCGCCTCCAGGAGGCCGTTGCCACGGAAAGTGCGGATTCCCTCTCGCTTCCGACGCCGCTGGCGCCTACGGCGGTTCCGGCCCTGCCCACCCCGGCCCCGGCCGAGGCGCAGGAGGACCTGGCCACGCTCTACGAACGGGTCATCCCGTCGGTGGTGAGCATCCGCGTCATCCGCCAAGAGGCCACTCTGCTGCCGTCGACGACCCAACAGGGCGAAGAGCAGTTCACCCAGGGGCAGGGGTCCGGGTTTGTGGTCGATGCCGAGGAGCGCCTGGTGGTGACGAACAACCACGTGGCCGAGGATGCCGAGCTTATCGAGGTCGTCCTGCAGGATGGCTCGATCTTACGCGCCGAGCTGCTGGGCAGCGATCCCGACTCGGACGTTGCCGTGCTGCGCGTGGAGGAGGACGATGACGTGCCGCTCGTGGAGGTGGCGCTGGGTGATTCGGCCGCGCTCAAGGTGGGGCAGCGCGCCATCGCCATCGGGAACCCCTTCGGCTGGCAGGGCACCATGACGGTGGGGATCATCAGCGGCCTGGGGCGCACCCTCTCGCTGGGGCACTCGTCCGAGCAGGTGGGCGGCGGGCGCTTCTCCATCCCGGAGATGATCCAGACGGATGCGGCCATCAACTATGGCAACTCGGGGGGGCCGCTCCTCGACGGCCAGGGCCGCGTGATCGGCATCAACACGGCGATGAACTCGCTGACGGGCGTCTCTGGCGGGGTGGGCTTTGCGGTGCCGATCAACACGGTCAGGCGTGTACTGCCTGACCTGATCGCCAAGGGGCATTACGAGTACTCCTGGCTCGGCATCGCGGGCACCGATCTGCAGCCGGTGCACGTCGAGGCCATGGACCTGGCGGTGGACCGCGGGGCGCTGGTCACCGACGTGGTCGAGGGCGGGCCGGCCGGCAAGGGTGGGCTGCGCGGCGCCGACCGGGAAGTGGACTATTACGGTGCAAAGGTGCGCGTTGGTGGTGACGTGATTGTGGCCGTTGATGGACAGCCCGTCCGCCAGTTCGACGATCTGCTGATCTACCTGGTGGATAACACCTCCCCGGGCGACCGCATCACGCTCACCTACGTCCGGGAGGGTGAGGAGCACACGGCCGAGGTAACCCTGGGCAGCCGGCCAGTGCGCTGACCGCGGCCGGACGGCCGGCAGGCCCACAGACGACAAAGACGCGTTCCTGAGACCGAGCGGAGAGCCAGACATGACCGATGAATTCCTGAACGATGATGAGCCATGCTACGTGATCAGTGTGGCGGCCAAACTGGTGGAACTGCACCCGCAGCGCCTGCGCTACTATGACCGTATCGGGCTACTGAGGCCTTCGCGCACGGCGGGGCGCATCCGCCTGTATTCCCAGCGGGACGTCGAGGTGCTGCGCAAGATCTCGCGCCTCACCGAGGACCTGGGCGTGAACCTGGCCGGCGTCGAGGTGGTGCTGAACATGTCCCGCCGCATCCAGGAGCTGCAGAAGCAGATGGAGCTGCAACAGCGCCAGTTCGCCGCTGAGGTGGAGAGGCTGCGCCAGCGCATTCGCGAGCTGGAGGGCCAGCCGCCGGCCAGGACGGCCGATACCGTGGTCATCGAGGCTGAGCAGACCATATTGCGAGACCTCTCGGGCGTCGACGATACCTGATCCGGGGTGCTTTGAGGTAGCCCATAGGAGGGACAAGATGCTGGAGAAGAGGAACCTGCAGGAGCTGGTAGGGTACGCGGGAGATACCCCGGTGCTGACCCTGTATGTGTCCACCGACCTGGCACGCGAGCCCAAAGAGTCCGTCACCCTTGCGGTGAGAAACTGCCTCCGAGAGCTGGGCACGGCTCTTCCGCAGCAGCAGATCGAGCGGGTACAGCACTTTCTGGACTATGAGTACGACTGGGAGGCCCGTGGCGTCGCCATCTTTAGCGCGGGCGAGGACCTGTGGCGGACGATTCCGCTGCCCACGCCGGTGGCCACCAAGGCCCATTACGGGGACCTTCCTCACCTTAGCGAACTGTGCGACGTGGTGGATCGCTATGGACAGTACGTCGTGGCCCTGGTGGATACTGGCAACCTGCGCCTGTTCACAGTGGAATCAGGCCTGGTGCACTCTGAGACTGAGGCGGCGGGCGAGCAGCTCAAACGCCATCGGCAGGGAGGCTACGCGGCCGCCCGCTACCAGCGCCACGAGGAGAACCTGGCCCTTCACAACCTAAAGCAGGCGGTGGAGGAGATTCGCTCCTACGGGGAGCGCAACGCCTGCCGGCGCTTGGTGTTGGCCGGGGCGACCGAGGTGCTGGCCCAACTCAAGGACCTGATGCCCGTCGCCCTGCGCGACCAGGTCATCGGTGAGTTTGCGGCGGACATGGAGTCCTCGCCCAGCGAGATCCTGGCTCGCTCGATGGCCGTGGTCGACGCCGCCACCAAAGAAGAGGAACGCACACTGGTCACCGGTGTGGTCACGGCGGCGAGCAAGGGTGGGGCCGGGGTGACGGGCTTGCCCGATACCCTCTATGCCCTGCAGCAGGGGCGCGTGCGCCAGCTGCTGGTGGAGGAGGAGTACAGCGCGCCCGGCTACCGCTGCGCGGCGTGCGGGTATGTGGCGGCAGAGCACAGCCGCACCTGCCCCTTCTGTGGCGCCAGCGAGATGCTCGCGGTGCCCGACGCGGTCAACCGCGCCATTCATCGCACCATTCAGACGGGCGCCGAGGTGAACGTGATCCGCGACAACCCGGAACTGCACAACGCGGGTGGCATCGCCGCGTTGCTGCGCTACTGAGCGGCCGCGAGGTAGCTCACAGATGCCGCCGCCCGCCCGGCGGGCGGCACCAAACCATCAATAGGAGGATCGTTAGGAACCTATGAACCTGAACAGGTTGACGGAAAAGGCCCAGGAGGCCCTGATTGCCGCCCAGCAGCTGGCCGAGGAGCGCCAGCACAGCACGGTGGACGTCGAACACCTGCTCATGACCCTGATCGAGCAGCAGGATGGCGTCGTGCCGCAACTGCTTGAAAAGCTGAACGTCTCGCCACAGCGCGTCTCGGCGGACTTGGCCCAGGCGTTGGCTCGCCGCCCGAAGGTGAGTGGCGCCACGGCCCAGCGCTATATCTCGCCGGCGCTGGACGCGGTGCTCCGCGTGGCCGGCGACGAGGCGGAGCGCATGCAGGACGAGTTCGTCTCTACCGAGCACCTGCTCCTGGCCATCATCGCCTCTGACGCAGTGGCGGCCACCGATATCCTGCGGCGCTACAACGTCAGCGCCGAGCGGGTCTACCAGGCCCTCTCCGAGGTGCGCGGCAGCCAGCGGGTGACGGACCAGAACCCCGAGGGGCGCTACCAGGCGCTGGACAAGTACGCCCACGACCTGACTGCGGCAGCCCGGGCCGGCAAGCTCGACCCGGTGATCGGCCGCGACGACGAGATCCGCCGCGTGATCCAGGTGCTGTCGCGCCGCACCAAGAACAACCCGGTGCTGGTGGGTGAGGCGGGCGTCGGCAAGACGGCCATCGTCGAGGGGCTGGCGCAGCGCATCGTCAAGGGAGACGTGCCCAAGGGCCTGCGCGACAGGCGCATCGTGGCCCTGGACCTCGGCGCCCTGGTGGCCGGGGCCAAGTACCGCGGCGAGTTCGAGGAACGGCTC
>JAAZBY010000657.1 GCA_012513595.1 Chloroflexota bacterium | reverse complement strand
CGTCACATTGTGGGCCCTGCGCCGGTCTGCCGCCGACAGGCCGGCGCAGCCCGTCAGCACGCTCAGACGGCAAAGTCGGCCGCCAACAGCGCGATAGCGCCGTCGAGCTCGGCATCCTCGACGGCATCCAGCCGGACGCTGGCCGCCCCCTGCCGCATGAAGGGCGTGGAAAGGATGCCCCGCTTCACCAGCACCATCTTGCGGGCCCCCTCGGGCATGCCGCGCCAGATGGTCTGGTAGGCAGTCATCCGCGTCTGCAGGTCACGGGCGACGGCCATGTCTCCGGCGTGCCAGAGGTTCCAGATCTTGGCGCAGATGTCGGGCATCGGCGAGCCGGGCATGCAGCCGCTGACGCCGCGGGCCATCTCCATCATCAGCCAGGTGCAGCCCGCCCCGGTGAACACTCCGCGCAGCACCTCGCCGCCCAGATCGATGAGTTCCTGCGCCGAGCGCCCCTGCGGGGGCTTTTCCTCTTTGACGTACTCGACGCGCTCTACCTCGCGGGCCAGGCGCAACACGGTTTCGGCCGAGAGGCCCGGCCACGGGGCGCCCTGATTCTGAACAAAGACCGGTAGATCACTGGCCGACGAGACGGCCGCGTAATAGTCCCTGACCAGGCTATAGTGCGCGGCGGGGAAACCCTGGGGCAGGATGCCGATCACGGCGTCGGCACCGATGGCGGCCGCCTCTCCGGTGTAGGCTGCCGCCTCGCCAGCCCAGGCCCCCGACACGCCGGCCACGTAGGGCACCCGCCCGCCCACCGCCTCGGCGACCACGGCCATACCCCGGAAGCGTTCTTCCCTGGTCAGCCAGCTCACCTCGCTGTGGTTCACCGGCCACACCACGCCGTGCGAACCGGCCCGCACGATCCAGTCCACATGGCGCGCCAGCTCGTCGTAGAGCAGTGCACCGCGCTCGTCGAACGGCGTCGCCGCAATGGTAAAGATGCCCCGCCAACCGTCCCTCATGATACCTCCAATCTGCGTCCCGAACGTATCATCGCCCGCCCGTATGGCCCGCGCGCCACCCCTGCGGGGAGCCACACTTCTCCATCGGCCCCGTGAGCCTGCCTGTTGACCCGGGCCGCCGGGGCATGCTACCATCGCCTACAGTCGCCAGCCGCCGCGCCAGGGCACCCCCGGGAGGACGAGCCATGAAAGCCATCATGCTCATGTACGACTCTCTGAACCGTCACTACCTGCCCTGCTACGGCAACGACTGGGTCCACGCGCCCAACTTCCGCCGGCTGGCGGAGCGCACCGTGGTGTTCGACCGTTCGTACGTGGGCTCGATGCCCTGCATGCCGGCCCGGCGCGAACTGCACACCGGGCGCTACAACTTTCTGCACCGCTCCTGGGGCCCGCTGGAACCCTTTGACGATTCCATGCCCGCGCTCCTCCGCCAGCACGGCGTCTACACGCACCTGATATCGGACCATCAGCACTACTGGGAGGATGGCGGCTGCACCTATCATCACCGCTACAGCACCTGGAGCATCGTCCGCGGCCAGGAAGGGGACCGCTGGAAGGCTCTGGTGGGCGAGACTTCCCCCCTCAACGCCAACCTGCGCGTGCAGGACCGGGTCAACCGCCGCTTCATGCCCACTGAGGAGGATCAGCCCCAGTCGGTCACCTTCCGCGAGGCGCTCGAGTTCCTGGAGGCCAACCACTCCGCCGACAACTGGTTCCTGCACGTCGAGACGTTCGACCCGCACGAGCCCTTTTTCACCCAGCGGCGCTACAAGGACCTCTACCCCGACGACTATGAAGGCCCCGACCTCGACTGGCCAGAGTATCGCCCGGTGGACGAGTCGGCCGCCGAGGTCGCGCGCTACCGCCACAACTATGCCGCCCTCGTGAGCATGTGCGACCGCAACCTCGGCCGCCTGCTGGACGCCATGGACCGCTACGACCTGTGGCAAGACACCATGCTCATCGTAAACACCGATCACGGCTTCCTGCTTGGCGAACACGACTGGTGGGCCAAGTGCCG
>JAAZBY010000656.1 GCA_012513595.1 Chloroflexota bacterium | reverse complement strand
GGTCGATGAGCGGAAAGTCCGCCCGGTCGGCCGACCAGGTACCGACGTTCATGTCGTTGGCCTGCTGGTGCTCCTCGTACAGGGAGCGCTCCGAGTACTTGTAGGTGCACTTGACCCCGACCTTGCCCCAGTAGTCGGCCACCATGATCATGGCGTCCTCATACATCGAGCCGGACGGCTCCAGGCCCTCCATCTCAAAGCTGATGGTCTCCTTGGTTTCCGGGTCGACGCGGAAGCCATCCGCGTCCTTTTCCGAGTAGCCAGCGGCGTCGAGGAGCTCGTTGGACTTGTCCGGGTCGAACTCCAGGTGAGCGAAGGCCTGCTCCTCATACCAGAGGTCGCTCTTCTTCAGCGGGCTGTACTGCTTGGGCGTGAGCAAGCCGTCAAAGACGAGCTCGTTCATCTCCTCCCGGTCCACGGCGTAGTTCAGGGCAAAGCGCACATCGCGGTTCTGGAAGAACTTGCGCAGCACCGGGTCCTTGGAGGTGTGGTTGATCTGCACGGCCACGTGGCTCGCGCCCACGGAGATCGTGATGTTATAGCCGCCCTGCTCTTGCTTCTCCTTGAACAGGGTGTAGTTGGCCAGGTCCACGTGGCGGGACTGGAAGTCGATCTCGCCGTTGACGATCCACATGTTGAACACGTCGAGCGTCTCAAACAGGCGATGGGTGATCGAATCCACGTAGGGGAGCTGGTTGCCCTCGGGGTCGACCGCCCACCAGTACGGGTTGCGCACCATAATGTGGATCTCGGCGCCCGCCTCGTTGGTGGGGACCCAGGTGTCCAGCTTGGGCACCTCGTGGTTGAGGTTCTCCTGCCGCTGGTTGTTGTACAGGTCCACCCAGGTGTTCAGGCCCTTGTCGGCGACCATCTTGTCCAGCACGGCCTTGTCAGCAAAGTCGGCGTGGAACTGCTCGAGGTAGTGGCCGGGCAGCATCGGGAAGGAACGCCAGATCACCTGCAATCCGAACAGCGGGTTGGGGTGGGC
Source organism: Chloroflexota bacterium (assembly GCA_012513595.1). The sequence goes on along the minus strand of JAAZBY010000656.1, from coordinate 3,872 downwards.
GAACTTCATGACGATGGTGAAATCGTCCGGAGTCTCCAGCTCGCACTCTTTGCGATCGTCACCGGCCCCGGTCTTGTAGACGCCGTCACCCGAGGGGCTGATCTCGGCGTTGTGGACGTGGTTCTGCCACCACCACTGGGTGTCTTTGGTGGTCAGCGGCTGGCCGTCGGACCACTTGGTGCCCTTGCGCAGATGCCAGGTCCAGACCTTGGCGTCGTCGCTCATCTCCCACGACTCGGCCAGCATCGGAGCCAGCGTCGAGTCGTAGTTGAAGCGCGTGAGGCTGTTCCAGGTAAAGTAGGTCTGGCCGGTATAGTCAGACATGCCCTTGTAGCCACGGCGGATGTTGCCGCCGTACTTGCCGACCATCTCGATCACGGGGATGACGGCCGGGTTCTCGGGCAGGCGCTCGTCGACGGGGGGCAGCTCACCCTTGGCGACCAGCTCGGCCAGCATGGGGGCCTCGTTGAACTTGGCGGGGACCTCTACGGGCGCTGCGGGCGCGGCCGGCGCCGCAGTGGGCTGGGCCGCGGGAGCAGCAACGGGCTGCGCCGTTGGCTCGGCAGGGGCGGGGCTGGTGGGCGTTCCGCCGCAAGCGGCTGCCAGGGTCGCGGCCCCGGCCAGCGTGGATACGCGCAGGAAGTCTCGGCGGGAAATGCGGTGCATCTCGGTCTCCTTCTTCGGGTGGTGCCCATCACGGGCAGCTTGATGTGATATCCGGGAGACTATCGATGAGACTATCAGTGCCGCAAAGCCACCTATTCAGACACTCCGCTGACCCATACAGCGGATATAGCCGACAACCCTCCTTCCTAGTTGGCCCGCGGTCAGCGACCGTGACCCTAACAATCCATTGGCAGGAGCATACCACCAAGGCGGGGCACTGTCAACGAGTCGCAACACAGAGCATAGCCCCGGCCAGTCAGCGGTCGACGGAGCGGCAACCCCGGCCAGCGCGCAAGGGGACTGGGCACCACGTCAGCAGTCTGGGTGGCGCTTCCTGTCCTCGGGGGCCGCCGGCCAACGCTGTGCTTTGGCAGCCGCAGCCCGAGGCCTCCATCCGGAAGCCTCGGTCTGCCCCCCCGGCCAGCCGCTGGGCCCGGCGCGAGGCCGAGCGGCTGCAATCCACTATCCGCACGTGTACGGATGCGGCGCGCCCACACCGCGCCCTATGCCCGTCAGTGTGGTTCGGCGAGATGGCGGCCGGCAGGCGTTGGCTCGTACGGCGGCTGGCCATCCGGCCGCCTCTCTCTGCGGGCGCGCACCTGATGGGCCCAGTCCACCAGCCAGGCTGCCAGCAGCCCCATGGCGAAGCCCGCCATGATCAGGGTTACCTCACGAGAGGATTGGGCCAGGAATCCTGACGTCACCAGGACGCCGACCGACATCAACAGAGCCACTCCGACTGCTGGCCGAATGTCGAGCACAGGTTCCCCCTTTTGCACTGCGCCCGGCCTGCACGGTAGAGCCGGACTGCGCTTGTTCCCAACTTACCATCACAAGGTCTCCATACGGTTAGCGTCCGGTCTATATCCGGTGATGACCTGGACTCACGCCAGCAGGCCGCCGGGCGGCTGTGCGGGGGCGACGGCACGCCTCGGCCCGCGTGCGCACTGCCGGAGAGCCGATCATGCCGCAGTGCCCGATGAGCAGTTGACTTTACGGCGCTCATCGGTCATAATAGAGGTAGGCCATAGGGGAAAGGATCGATGCGACATCCGCGCACGTGGGTCTCCCCTTGTTTCGAGCGAAGAGACCGCGGTGGGAGGTACGGCAGGCTACTCTTTCGCTGAGTTTGAGAGTCGTGGACAGACTGCCGTGCAGGCCGCAGACGATCAGTAAGGGGCTTGACAGGTTTTGGGTGGTCCACGAGAGGAACATTTTGAGTACGCGCAGTCAAGAGGAAACTCAGCATGGGCAAGAATTTGTACGTTGGTAACCTGAGCTACGATACTACTGACAATCGGCTCAGGCAGGCCTTTGAGGCCTACGGCGAGGTGTCTTCCGTAAACGTCATCACCGATCGTGAGACGGGCCGCCCGCGAGGCTTCGGCTTCGTCGAGATGGCCACGGAAGAGGGCGCGCAGGCGGCTGTGGAAGGCCTGAACGGCACCATGATCGACGGTCGTGAGATCCGCGTCTCTGAGGCGCGGCCTCGCGAGGGTGGTGCTGGCGGCCGTGGCGGCTTCGGCGGCGGGCGCGGTCCTGCCGGTGGTGGCCGCGGAGTCGGCGGAGGCCGTGGTGGCTCCGGCGGCGGTCGCGATCGCTGGTAACGGCTGACATCGCATAGCCAACCAAGAAAGGCCTGGCCTCAACCAAGAGGCCAGGCCTTTCTCTATCCTGTGACATGGGTCCTTTACATAGCGTCACGCCGGTTCGCGTACGGATGCGGTTGCCTGAGGTGGCTTCGTCCCGCGTCTTGTGATACAATGCACAAAGTGCCAGGATAAGAGGAGCTGTCATGACGCAGATCGCCATCGCGGGGCAGGCCTTCCACCTGAACGGTCAGCCCACCTACCGCGGACGCCGTTTCCAGGGGCAGTCCATCGAGGGCCTGCTGTTCAACGTGCGCGCCGTGCAAGCCACCTTCGATGACGCCAACCCCGCCACCCGCCGTCTGTGGGCCTACCCGGATACCGGTATTTGGGACCCGCAGCGCAACACCGATGCCTTTTGCGCTGCGCTTCCCTCCTGGCGAGACCACGGCATCCTGGCCTTCACCATTAACTTCCAGGGCGGGGGGCCCGTATACGTGCCCGAGGTCTATGGGGCCTATGACAACAACGGCTTTACCCCCGAGGGCGATATCGTTCCTGCCTACGCCGAGCGCATAGCCCAGGTGTTGGATCGGGCCGATGCCCTGGGCATGGTCGTCATCGTGGGGCTCTTTTACTGGGTCTCGGTGCGGCGCATGGAGGGGCAGCAGGCCATCTGGCGCGCCGCCCATCAGGCGCTCGACTGGCTGGCCAGTACCGGCCACCGCAACGTGCTCATCGAAGTGGCCAACGAGGTGGATGTGGTCTATGGCCGTACCGACTGTGCCCTGTTTGACCCGGCCAACACCCATGCCATGGTTGCCCATCTGAAGGAGTCCCATCCCGGTATGCTGATCTCGACGAGTCTCGGCGGTGCCGACGTGGAGACAGGGCGGGGGATACCTTCAGACGACCTGGTGGCCGCCTCGGACTATGTGCTGCTGCACGGCAACGGGACGCGCCCCGCCCAACTGGAGGCGGCCATCCGCGCGGTTCGCGAGCTGCCCGCCTACCGGCGGAACCCCAAGCCGATCCTGATCAATGAGGACTCTCCTGCGGTACCCAACCTCGACGCCGCCTGGCCAAACTATGCCTCCTGGGGCTACTATGATCAGGGTTTTGAGGGCCAGGGGGACGATCCCTATCTGCACTATGCCCCGCGCCCACGATGGGCCAACAAGCCGCTGGACGAACTCAACGGCTTCCAGACGCCACCGGTCAACTGGGCGATCAACACCCCTTTCAAGCGCGCCTTTTTCGATCGTGTTGCCGAGATCACCGGGGTTGAGCCGGGGCAGGACTAGGGGGGCGCCAGCCAGCAGCAGCCGGTGGCGCGCCCGCCGCACAAAGGGGGGCGGATGGCCAACGAGAGATACGTCATCGAGCAGCTTTCGGAGCATCTGTTTGTGGTGGGGCAGGCACCTGCCCCCGAGATGCCGCCGACGGCCGACGGGAACCTGTACCTCATCGTCGGCGACGAGGGGGTGCTGGCGGTGGACGCCGGGGCGGGCACCAGCTTCCCGTTCGTGCAGGCCGCTGCGGCCCGCTTTGGCTTTGCCCAGCTACCGCTACGGCACGTTCTGCTCACCCACGAGCATTGGGACCATGCCTGGGGCC
>JAAZBY010000655.1 GCA_012513595.1 Chloroflexota bacterium | reverse complement strand
CAGACTGCTGCCAACATGCCCCCGCCCGGCGGGGGGGCTGGTTGGCGCGGCCGCGTCGCCTCTCTGTTGGCGCTGGGGTTCTACGCGCTGCTCGGGGTAGTGGTGCTCGGGCTGCTGGCCCTGGAGTGGCGCGAGGAGCGCGCGCGCACCCGGGGCATCGAAGCGGGTGATACCGTCATGGCCGTAGCGGCCCCTGCTTCGCGGTTCGGGGTGAACATGTCGCTCGAGGCCTACGGAGACGACGGATCGCTGCAGAGAGCGCTTCGCCAGGCCCGCAACCTCGGCGCAACCACGGTGCGCCAGAGCTTCTCCTGGGCAACCCTCGAGCCCGCCCCTGGTGACCTCCGCTGGGACACCTGGGACCACGTGCCGCCGATCGTCGCCGCCGAAGGGTTCCAGGTGATTGCTGTGCTGGAAGACAGCCCCCGCTGGGCCCGCCCGGAATGGGACGCCGCCAACCCCCACGCGCCGCCCGCAGACATGGCCGATCTAGCCCATTTCGCGGGCGCCCTGGCCGAACGGTACAGCCACACCGTGGTGGCCTATCAGGTGTGGCACCAGCCGAACATCGCGCCCCACTGGGGGGCCGGCGAGATCGACCCGGCCGGGTATGTGCGCATGTTGCGCCTCGTCAGCGAGGCGATCCGCGGCGCCGATCCCGAGGCGATCATCATTGCCGGCGGGCTGGCCCCCAATACCGAGCCGGGCGGCCGGAACATGAGCGACGTGCAGTTCCTGCGCGAGATGTACCGCCTGGGCGCGGCGCCGTACTTTGACGTGTTGGGTGCCCAGCTGTTCGGCTTTTATACGGGCCCCTACGATCGCCGCGTTGACCCGGGAGTGCTCAACTTTTCACGGGTAGTCCTGTTGCGCGAAGAGATGGTGCGCCGTGGGCAGGCCGCCACACCGATCTGGGGCATGGACGGGGGCTGGGCCGTGAGGCCGGACGGCGCGGCCGGTGAGCCTATCTCGCAGGGGAGCGATACGGCGGCGGTGCAGTCCTCCCGCCTGGAAGCAGCCGTGGAACGGGTGCAGCGAGAGTGGCCCTGGATGGGGCTGCTCTGCCTGCAGGGCTGGCAGGCGCATGGCCCTGCCGATGGCCCGGCCAATGCCTTTGCCCTGCTGAACCCAGCGGGGGAGCCCACCGCCATGTACCGGGCCCTGCAGGAGGCGTTGCGGGCGCCGGCGGTGGCCTATCCGGGGACGGTGGCCGACGTCTCGCAGGTGTTCCGTCGCATCGACGACCTTTCTCTTGGGGAGGTGCGCTTCTGGGGCACGGCCATCGACCTCGACGTAGCGACCGGGGTCGCCCAGGGCACCCTGACGGCCACGGTCGCTGGCGAGCCCGGAGAAGTGGTCGTGCACCTCGACGGCCCGGCGGGGGTCCAGCGCGTGCGCGCTGCCCGGGGGCTGCCGCTGCAAGGGCACCGGCTGCAGATCCGGGGCGACGCGGAGCAGCTGGCTGCCCTGCGGGGGGTGCACGTCACCCGGGGGGCGCCGCTGGCGGGCACCTGGGTGCCGCTGGGCGCGGGGGTGCTGTTGGCGGCCTGGTGCGCGTGCGGGGCGGTTGGTGCGCTGCGGCAGCTCCCCGTGGTGGGGGCCTGGCAGTGGCTGTGCCGCCGGGCAGAGCGGGCGCCGCAGGCCCTGCGTTGGGCCCTTCTGGCCGGTACCCTGGCGGTGGGGCTGCTAGGGCCGAGGGCGCTCCTGCGGCTGGCGGCCCTGGCCGCCTACGGCGTGCTGGCCCTGCTTTACCCGACGGGTAGCCTGTACCTGGCGGTGTGCGCATTGCCGCTGGCGCCGCTGATGGTCGATCTGCGCGTGGGGTCCTTCTCCGTCACCGAGATCACCCTGTTGGCCTCGGTGGTGGCCCACGCCTGGGGCTTCTTGGTGCGGCCCTGGGCAGAGGTGCGCGCCTCGCTGCGGCAGGCGTGGGGCGCCCTGCGCTGGCCGGACCTGGCCGTGGCCGGCCTGGTGCTGCTGGCGTTCGTTACGGGCCTATCGGCCGAGTACCGCAAAGAGGCGCTCCGCGAGGTGCGCGTGGTGGTGGCCGAGTCGGCGCTCTTGTACGCCCTGGTGCGCAGCCGGGCATACGCCCTGCGCCGGGGCCTGCTCCTAACCTACCTGGCGGCGGGCGTCGGGGTGGCCGTTGTGGCCCTGGCGCGCTATCCGTTCCCCGACGGCGTCATCGTCGCCGAGGGGGTACGGCGCGCCCGGGGGTTCTACGGGTCGCCGAACAACCTGGCCCTGATCCTGGAGCGGTTCCTGCCGCTGGGGCTGGCGCTTTTCCTGTGGGGCTGCGGCGGGCGACGCTGGCTGTACGGCGCGGGCGCCGGGCTGCTGGGGCTCGTGGTGGTGCTGACCTTCTCGCGGGGGGGCCTGCTCCTGGGCCTGCCCGCGGCGCTCCTGGTATTGGCGCTCTTGCATGGGCGCCGGGCCACCTGGCTGCTCTTTGGCGGGCTGACGGCGGGCTTGCTGGCGGGCCTGGCGCTGCTCGGCGTGGAGCGCTTTGCGGCGCTGGCCGACCTGCAGCAGGGCACCTCGTTCCTGCGGGTAAGCCTGTGGCGCTCCGCGTGGGCCATGATCCGGGATCATCCCTGGCGCGGCGTAGGGCCAGACAACTTTCTGTACTGGTACGGAGACTATATCCTGCCCGGCGCGGAGGTGGACCGCTGGCTGTCTCATCCGCACAACCTGGTGCTGGACTTTTGGGTGCGGCTGGGGATCGGCGGCGTCGGGCTGTTGATCGCCCTGCTGGGGACGTTCGGGCGGGAGGCGTGGCGCCTCTACCGGCGCCTGCCTGAGGGAGAGGACCGGGCCCTGGTCGTGGGGCTGCTGGCTGGGATGGGGGCCGCAGTGGCGCACGGCCTGGCCGATGCCTTCTACTTTGTCCCTGAGTTGGCCATGTGGTTCATGTTTGCCCTCGGCTGGGTGGTGGCGGGCAGCGCTACACCGGCAGGCGCCGTGGCCCCTCGGGAAGCGGCCGGCGGTGAGGCACCATCGAGCGGTTGACGTAAGGGGCGCCGGCAATGTATAATCATGGTGCGTGGGACGGCTAACCACTGCGGACACACGCTTAACAATCCAGTACAAGACGTTCTTGCGCAAGGCACGGTGTACTCGTCAAGTGTTGGGGTGGGCGTCTGCTGTGCGCGGCGCCCTTTTGTATGCCCCGCAGAGTTGCATCGTAACGTTCCCGGTAGCGGCAGCGACACAAGTGTCAGCCTGACTGTCGCCAGCACAGCGTGATCGTTGCTGGAAGAGCAGTGCTCGGTGGTCTGCGATTGCCGAGGTGGGGTCATGGCACGGCCAAGGGACAGGCTCGCGCTACAGAGCGCGCCCTCCACGGCGCGCCTGCTTGCCGCGTCCTGCGTCCAGCCGGGCTTTCGCGCTAACGGACCGTCCAACCTGCGCCTAGTCTCCAGTGTGTATGAGAGAGCCGCTGACTATCCCTAGATAGTCGGCGGCTCTTTGCGTTCCTGCGACCGAGAGAAGCCTTGGGCCGCTGTGCAGCGTCGACCCGCGGGCCACGCGCCGAGTGACAGGAGGAACCCGCCCGTGAAGGAAGAGATCATCGCCCTGCCGGCCATGTATGCCGATCATCACGTGCTGAGCGTGCGCCAGGCCCTGCTGAACCTGCCCGGCGTCAACGCCGTATGGGCCAGCGCAGCGCGGCGCAGCGTAAAGGTCCGCTACGATGAGGCGTCTCTGGCCTCTGGCGCGCTGTACGAGGCGCTAGAGGCGGCCGGCTACCCTCCCGGGAGGCCGGTGGCGCTCGCCGAACTGCCTGAGCGCCACAAGGATGGCTCCGCCTGGCACACGATTTTGGGCCGCGCCACACGCACCGAGATGAAGGACCGCGAGATGGCCGGCGATTTCCGCCGCTACTAGCCGACCCTGCCACGACAGACGATGAGGAGCGCCAGACATGGCTGATGAAAGAAGCTCAGACCCCGCCGCGATTGAGGCGCTCGCGGCCTGCGAGGGGGTGATAGAGACCGCCTTTGACCGGGCGGTCAGCCTCAAACCCTGCCCCATCGGCGGGGCCGGTTCCTGTTGTCGTGTGTGTGCGATGGGGCCCTGCCGCCTGGTGGGCAAGGCCACGCGCGGCGTCTGTGGCGCGACGCGGGCCACCGTGGCGGCGCGCAACCTGGCCCGCGCGGTGGCGGCCGGGTCTTCCGCCCACTCGGATCACGGGCGCGGCCTGGCGTTGGCTCTCCTGGCGGTGGCCAAGGGTGAGGCGCAGGGCTACCGCATCCGCGACGAGGCCAAACTTCGCGCCGTGGCGGGCTACCTGGGCATCCCGGAGGCTGGCCGCTCGGTTCAGGAGGTGGCCTTGGAGGTGGCCGAGGCCGCCCTGGCCGAGTTCGGCAAGCAGGCCGGCGAACTGCGCTATCTCGCCCGCGCCACGCCCGCCCGCCAGGCCCTCTGGCGTGAGAAACACCTGGCCCCCCGCGGCGTCGACCGCGAAGTGGTGGAGACCATGCACCGCACGCACATGGGGGTGGACCAGGACGCCGAGCACATTCTGGACCAGGTACTGCGCACTTCGCTGGCCGACGGCTGGGGCGGGTCGATGTTGGGCACCGATATCAGCGACATCCTCTTTGGCACCCCCAGCCCGCTGCAGAGCCAGGTGAACCTGGGTGTTCTGAAGGATGACGAGGTCAACGTCGTCGTTCACGGGCACGAGCCGACCCTTTCGGAGATGATCGTGGCCGCCGCCAGCGATCCGGAGCTGCTGGCCTACGCCGCGCGCAAGGGAGCCCGGGGCATCAACCTGGCCGGCATCTGCTGTACGGCGAACGAGGTGCTGATGCGCCACGGCATTCCCCCGGCGGGCAACTTTCTCTCCCAGGAGCTGGCCATCGCCACCGGCGCGGTAGAGGCCATGGTCGTCGACGTGCAGTGCATCATGCAGTCGCTGGCCGAGGTTGCCAGCCACTTTCACACCAAGCTGATCACGACCTCGTCGAAGGCCAAGATCGAGGGCGCCACGCACATCGAGTTCGACGAGCACCATGCCTACGATGGGGCCGTGGCGATCCTGCGGGCCGCCATCGACAACTACCCGCACCGCGGGCGGACGCACATCCCCGCCGCCCATGAGGGGCTCATTGCCGGCTTTTCGCACGAGTACGTGCGCTATATGCAAGGGGGCCTGTACCGCGGGTCGTTCCGGCCGCTGAACGATGCGGTGGCCGCCGGGCGCATTCGCGGGCTGGCCGGCGTGGTCGGCTGCAACAACGCGCGCGTGCCGCAGGACGCGCCCACCACCCAGATCATCGCCGAACTGATCCGCAACGACGTGCTCGTGGTCGTCACCGGT
>JAAZBY010000654.1 GCA_012513595.1 Chloroflexota bacterium | reverse complement strand
TGGTCTTTTTTGCCTTTGGGCTGCTTTCGCCGCTCCTGGCCCTCCTGGCGCCCCAGATCCTGGCCATGGTGCCGGGGGCAGAGCAGTTCAGCGGCCTCATCCCGGAGCCCTCGGCCACCGACGCGGTCGACCAGTACCTCAAGAACATGAGCCAGTTCGGCATCATCCTGGCCCTGCTCCTGACCATGGGCGCCGTGACGCAGGAGAAGGAGCGCGGCACGGCTGCGCTGATGCTCGTCAAGCCGTTGCCACGCGGTGCGTTCCTGAGTGCCAAGCTCTGTGCCAGTGCGGTGACCTTTCTCGCCGGGCTGCTCTTTGGCGCCGCCGCCTCCTACGCGTACACTGCGCTTCTGTTCGAGTCGTTGCCGGTGGGCGCCTGGGGCGCGCTCAACGCCCTGCTGTGGGTCTACCTGATGGTGTACGTAGCGCTCACGCTGCTGGCCAGCACGGTCAGCCGTTCGCTGGTGACTGCCGGGGCCGTGGCCGTGGGGCTGATGGCCGCCGTGGGGGTCGCCGGGGCGTTGCCGCCGCTGGTCAGGTATCTCCCGGGGCGCCTGTTGGTGTGGGGCGCGGGCCAGGCGCTGGGCACCGCCGCGGCGCCGGCCTGGCCCGCGCTGGCGGTGAGCCTGGCCCTGATCGCCTTGGCCTGGCTGGCTGCGGTGCTGTCCTTCCGGCGGCAGGAGCTGTAGCCGCCTGCTACCACTGGCCCCGCCAACCCGCAAGGAGAGACACCATGGTGGAACGCGCCCACGCGGCGGACCTGCGCGGCGCCATTTCCATCGGCCTGGAAGAGAGCCTGCGCAGCCTCGAGGAGTCGTTGGCCGACCTGAGCGAGGCGCAGTTCCACGCCTTCCCCATGCTCGGCGAGGAGAGCATCGCTCTGATTGCCCTGCGCACCCTGCAGGACCTTGACCTGCACGCCGTCGTCGCGCAGGGGGGTGCGCCCTCCTTCCCGCATGCCGAGGACTGGGCGCCGGGTGCGCTCAGCGAGGCGGCCGACTACCCGCAGGGCGCGCAGTTCCCCTCACGCCAGCAGGTGTTGGGCTGGCTGCAGGATGTTCGCCGGGCTGCGGAGGCGTTGCTGGCGGCCGCCACGCCCGAGGACCTGCGCTCCCAGCGCAACGCCGAGGGCCCCTGGCCGGGGAGCGCCTCCAGCGCCTACCTGACGGCCATCTACCACTGCATGGCCCAGGTGCAGCGCATCTGGCTCTTGCGAGGATTGCTGCGCGCCACGGGCAAGTCGCGCCTGGAGGCGGCGCGAGAGGCGGCCGCAGCGTCTACCGAATCCGCCAGGACGGTGGCCGAGCTGCACTATGCGGCCCTCGCCGACGGGAACCTCTTTGTCTGGCGGGCGACGCTGATCCGCGAGCTGCGCTCGCCGCGGCGGGTGCCCGGGCTGGCGCCGCAATCCTGGTGGGACGCAGGCCGCCGTTCCGTGGCGGCCGGGGCCGTATACCGCTTCCTCCGCGAGGCACCCGGCGATGGAACCGGCCGGCTGCTGACCTTTGCCCGCACGAGCGGCCAGAACGCGGAGGAGGCGCAGGTGTCCATCGGGTTAGCCCTGACCGACGAGGGCTGGCGCGTCAACGCCGCCGAGTACTGACCCGGCCGGCCACCACACTATCGCACGCGGGAGAGATCACCATCATCGCCATCACGCTCGACCACGTCAGCGTCGCCTATGCGAGCGCGCCGGTCATCGAAGACTTGTCCTGGGAGGTGCACGACAACTGCGTCGTGGGCCTGGTGGGCGCCAATGGCTCCGGCAAGAGTACGCTCCTGCGCCTTCTGGCCGGCCTGCTCCCTGCGGACCGCGGCACCATCTTCCGCGTTCGCGACCTGACCATCGGCTACCTGCCCCAGGAGCCGACCTTTGACGGGCGCCACGCCGTTTGGCAGGAGGCCCTCACCGCCTCTGAGGAGCTCGGGCGCGTGGAGGCAGACCTCGCCGCCGTCGAGGAGCGGCTGGCCTCCCCCGAGGTCTACGGGGACGAGCGCGCCCTGGCCCGCACCCTGGCCAGGCAGGCCGCCCTGCTCGAGGAGTTCGTGGCGCTGGGCGGGCCCTCGTACGAGGGCAGCGTCCGCGCCACGCTGCGCAGCCTGGGCTTCTCCGACCTGGACATGGACCTGCCCATGGAGGTGCTCAGCGGCGGCCAGAAGAAGCTCGTCGGCCTGGCCAAGCTGCTTGTGCGGCGGCCCCGGCTGCTCCTGCTCGACGAGCCGGACAACCACCTGGACCTGGAAAGCAAGGCGCTGCTGTCCAGAGCGATCCGCGAGCATCAGGGAGGCGTGGTGCTCGTCTCGCACGACCGCTACCTGCTCGATATCGTCGCCGACCAGATCGCCGAGCTGGAAGGCGGCAGCCTGACGCTCTATCAGGGCAACTATTCCGAGTACGCCTTTGAGCGGCAGGCCCGCCTGATGCGCCAGCAGGCCCTCTTCCAGGCCCAACAGCAAGAGATCACTCGCCTCGAGGCAGCCGCCCAGCGGCTGCTGACCTGGGGCAAGATCTACAACAATGAAAAGTTCGCTGCCCGCGGCAAGGCCATTCTGAAGCGCGTTGAGAAGATCGAGCGCGTCGACCGTCCCGCGCTCGATCGCCGCCGCATGGACCTGCAGCTATCCGGTTGGCGCGGCAGCAGCAAGGTGCTGGAGATCACCGACCTGGACAAGGTTTTCCCCGGGGCCACCCCGGCCGACGAGCAGGTCATTCTGGCCGGCGTGGACCTGCTGCTGTGGCACGGAGAGCGGGTGGGGCTAGTGGGCCCCAACGGCGCGGGCAAGTCGCTCCT
>JAAZBY010000653.1 GCA_012513595.1 Chloroflexota bacterium | reverse complement strand
CTATCGTGTCAGTGAAGGAGCGCCATGAACACAGCACTGCAGCGGTCAGTTGACCGCCTACTCCACCGCATCCCAGTTGACGGCATGCCTGCGGCTCGCGAGCTCTTCTCTCAGCTAAGCTACAACTATGCCGATGCCCCGCTCCCTCTGGACCGGTTTGCTGAGAGTGAACGCAGGTGGCTGCACGGTGCGCCTCTCGTCTTGGCTACGGCAGGCGATGACGGGCAACCCTTCCGCGTGATCCATGCCCCTCTGTCTGACCATGCGCCACAGGGCCGCGGCTTTCCCCTCTCGATGACGGCCGAGCGCGCCATCGCGCAACGCCTCCTGATCGACCACCCGAACGCCCTCTTTCTCTTCTCCGACGTGGACGGCAGGCACTGGCACCTGGCCAACCTGCGCGATGTGACCCTCCCCGAACTCGACGCCGCGCGCATCAGGCGCCGGTCGCTGCGCCGCATCGCCGTCGGCCCCGACGAGCGCCTGCGCACCGCCGTCGAGCGGGTCACCATGCTCGATGTTGGCCCGCTACGCCAACGCGTTACGCCAGGGGCGCTGCGCGCCGCCGATATCCGTGCCGCCCACGAGGAGGCCTTTGACGTCTCACGCGTCACCGAAGAGTTCTTTCGGGACTATGTGCAGCAGTTCGACGCCCTGCGCCAGCACGTGGCCGCCGCCCTGGGGAGCGCCGACAAGGCGCACGACTATGCCCAGCAGTACCTGAACCGCCTGATGTTCCTCTGCTTCGTCCAGCGCAAGAGGTGGCTGGGCGAGGACACGCAGTTCCTCAGCACTCTCTGGCAGACGTACCGAGAGGGCCGCCAACCCGCCGACACTTTCGGCTCCGAGTGGCTCAACGTCTTGTTCTTTGAGGCCCTCAACAACAAGTACACACGGGATCGCAGTGACCGTCAGTATTTCCCGCCGACCATCAGCGAAGCCCTCGTGTGGGCGCCCTTCCTGAACGGCGGCCTCTTTGTGCAGAACGGCCTCGATGAGGAGTATGCCGCTGCCGGGGGTGCCGTGCCCGATTCCCTCCTGAGTGACATGCTGCGGTTCCTGGAGCGGTACAACTTTACCATCGCCGAGGATACCCCCCTGGACCAAGAGGTGGCCGTCGACCCCGAGATGCTCGGGCACGTTTACGAGTCTCTGGTGAACAAGAGCGATGAGGTGAACGAGCGAAGCCAGGCCGGCATCTTTTACACGCCGCGCGTTGAGATCGACCTGATGTGTCGGCTGGCCCTCGTCCGGCGGCTGACCAATACCCTGGGCGAGGAGCATCGCGACCGCTTGACCGAGGCCGTCTTTGCCCTGGAGACCGACGAAAAGGCCTCGGCCGATGACCATCTTGGCAAGCACCGCCTCTGGCGGCCCATCGACGAGGCCCTGGGATCCCTCACCGTGTGCGACCCAGCCTGCGGTTCGGGGGCCTTCCTGGTGGGGATGCTGCACGTCCTCGATGACCTGCAGGCCCGGGCCGACGCGGCCCTGGGCCGCGATCCCCGCCCGTATGAGCGCAAGCGGCGCATCATCGAACGGTCGCTCTACGGCGTGGACGTGAAAGGCTGGGCCGTCCGCGTGGCCGAGCTGCGCCTGTGGCTCTACCTCGTGGTGGAGAGCGACGCGCCCCTGGCCGATCTGCAGTACACGCCGCTCCTGCCCAGCCTGGAGTTCAAGCTGCGCGCCGGTGACAGCCTCGTCCAGCGGGTGGCCGGGGTGGACCTGGCCCACCGCCAGGGAGGGCTGATCCCGCCCGCGCTCCGGGGGCGCATCACGCGGCTCAAGGATGATAAGAAGAACTACTTTCACGACGCGGGAAGCGGGTCCGAGCGCGTCCAGGCGCGCCAGAGAATCCAGCGGGACACCCGCGACCTGTTTGGCGATATCCTCGCAGGCCGCCAGCGCGAGCTCGACGCGGAGCTCCGGCGCCTCAATGCCGAGCTCGCGCCGCGGAAGGACGTCCTCGGAGAGCGCCGTGCCCCCGCCAACGCGGCCGACCTGGAGGGCCGACGTGCCGAACTGCAGGCCACCCGTGACGAGGCTGCCGCCGCGCTGGGGGCCGTTCGCCGGGAGGGGGAGGTGCCCTTTGTGTGGGACCTCGATTTCGTCGAGGTACTGGCCGGCCAGGGGCGCGGGTTCGATATTGTCATCGGCAACCCCCCCTATGTGCGCCAGGAGGCCATCGACGACCCGCTGTCCCCT
>JAAZBY010000652.1 GCA_012513595.1 Chloroflexota bacterium | reverse complement strand
GCCCGCGAGGGGCGCCCCGGGCCGGTGCTCATCGACCTGCCCCTCGACGTGCAGATGGCCGACATCCCCTACGACCCTGCCGCCGACGCGCCCTTGCCCGTGGCCGTGCCGGGCCCCGACCCCGCCCAGATCGCCCGGGCGGTGGATATGCTGCTGGCCGCCAAGAACCCCGTCCTGATCATGGGCGGCGGGGTGCTCCTCAGCGAGGCCGCCAAGCGCTTGGTCGCGTTCGCCGAGTACCTCTCGCTGCCAGTGATCACCACCTACATGGCCACCGGCGGCATCCCGGCGGACCATCCCCTGCACGTCGGCCACATCGGCATCCAGGTCGGGTCGCCCTTCGGCAACCAGTTCTTCCTCGAGAGCGACCTGGTTCTGGGGATTGGCAACCGCTTCAACGACCGGCACACCGGCCGTCTGGACGTGTACACCCGCGGCCGCACGTTCATCCACGCAAATATCGACCCGGCGCACATCGGCAGGATCGTGCCCACGGCCCTCGGCATCGCGTCGGACGCGGGACTGGCGCTGGACGCCCTGCTCACCGAGGCCCGCTCGCGCACGGCGCCGCGCCCTCCGTCCGAGAGGGTCCGGCAGATCCCCGCACGGCGCGCCGCCATGGCCCGCCGCACCGACTATGACCAGGTGCCGATCAAGCCGCAGCGCGTGTACCAGGAGATGAACGACTACTTTGGCCCCGACACCATGGTCACCACGGGCTGCGGGCTGACCCAGATCTGGTCGGGCCAGTTCCAGCAGGGCAGCGGCCCGCGGACGTACCTCCCCTCGGTGGCCGTCCCGGGTCTGGCACGCTCGGTTACGACCTGCCCGCCGCCATCGGCGCCAAGGTCGCGCGGCCGGAGGCTACGGCCGTGGCCGTGGTCGGCGACGGCGGCTTTGGCTTCACCGTCCAGGAGCTGGCCATGGCCTGCCAGTTCCGCATCCCGATCATCGTCGTCATCGTCAACAACGGCTACCTCAGCCTGATCCGCCAGAACCAGCGCTACGCCTACGAGTTTGAGTATGGCGTTGACCTGACCTACGATGGGCGCGGGGTGGACTTTGTGCGGCTGGCCGAGGCCTTTGGCGCCCACGCCGAGCGCGTCACCGAGCCGGGCGAGATCCGCGGGGCGCTGGACCGCGCGGCCCGCTGCTGCCGCCCGGCGGTGATCGACATCATCGTCGATCGCCAGTCCGACGCGTCGATGGGCGGCGCCCTCGACGCCGTGCGCGAGTTCGTCTAGAGGAACGGGCCGGGCCCCTGCCTGCCTGGCAACCATCAGCAGCGAGTGAGGCACCGTCGTCAGCAAGGAGGCACCATGCAGGTCAGTGAAGTTACCGTCACCAAGATTCACACGCGTCGGCAGCGGGCCATCCGCAACGGCCTGTACACCTACAGCGAAAGCGGCTCGGCGCTGGTACGCGTCCGCACCAAGGACGGCATCGAGGGGATCGGCTGGGCCAACGGGCACTCGGGTGCCCACCACGTCATCTATGAGGCGGCCCGCGCCCTGGCGCCCCACGCCGTTGGCCTTGACGTCACCGACACCGAGCGCCTCTGGGAGCTCATGTTCCAGCCCAAGCTCTTTGGCCGCCGCGGGCTGACGCTGCGGGCCATGTCGGCCATCGACAACGCCATGTGGGACGCCGCCGGCAAGTGCCTGGGCCTGCCGCTGTACAAGATGCTGGGCGGCTTCCGCCAGAGGGTGCCCGCCTACATCGCCGGCGGTTACTATATGGAGGACAAGACCCTCGACGACCTCGCTGAGGAGATGCGCACCAAGGTCGCCATCGGCGCGCGTTACGTCAAGATGAAGATCGGCGGCGCCCCCATGCGTGAGGACGCCGAGCGGGTCCGCGTCGTTCGCGAGGCGGTTGGTCCCGATATCGGCGTTATGGTCGATGCCAACAACGCCTACTCCCCCCTCGAGGCCATCAAGATCGCCCGCCTGCTGGAGCCGTACGACCCCTACTGGTTCGAGGAGCCGGTACACGCCGAGGACTATGAGGGGCTGGCCAAGGTCAAGGCCGGGACGTCTATCCCCATCGCCGTGGGCGAGAACGAATACTCGCGCTACGGCTTCCGCGACCTGGTGGCCTGTGGCGGGGCCGACATCCTCCAGGCCGACGCCACGGTGATGGGCGGCGTCACCGAGTGGCGGCACGTGGCCTCCTTCGCCTCGGCGCACCGCATCCCGATGGCGCCGCACGGCTCGGCCCTCCTGCACGTGCACCTGGTTGGCGGCGTCTCCAACGGGCTGATCGTGGAGAGCGGCATGCCGGAGGTCAAGAACCGCGCCAAGGGGATGTTCCTGGAGTCGATGACCCTCGACGAGGACGGCATGATCACGGCGCCTGACCGGCCCGGCATCGGCGTGACGCTGAACGAGGAGTGGGTCAAGGAGCACACGGTGGAATGAGGCTGTGCCGCGCCCCCCAACGGCCGTTAGGAGTGAAAAGAGCGAGGGCATTCCCATGGAAGAGCGATCACTGGGCAAGACGGGCTTGCGGGTTACCGCGCTCGGGTATGGCGCGATGGAGCTGCGCCACATGTCCGACGAGGCCGAGGTGGCCCGTCTGCTGAACGAGGTGCTCGACAGCGGCATCCGCTTCATCGACACCTCGCCCGACTATGGCCTAAGCGAGGCGTACATCGGCCGGGTGCTGGCCGGCCGCCGCCAGGAGTACGTGCTGGCCACCAAGTGCGGCTGCGTCGTCGACGCGGCCGGCAACGGCCAGGGCCCCGGGCACGTCTGGACTGCCGAGCAGCTCGAGGCCAACCTGGATGACAGCCTGCGCCTGTTGCGGACCGACGTCATCGACCTCTGGCAGCTGCATGGCACGCCGCCCGAGGCCCTGCCGGGCGGGCCGGATGACTCGGTCATCGCCGCCCTGCAGGCGGCCAAAGCGAAGGGCAAGGTGCGTGC
>JAAZBY010000651.1 GCA_012513595.1 Chloroflexota bacterium | reverse complement strand
TGGCCGACGGGCCCACCGACCTCGCCCGCCTCACCGATGAGCACCTGTGCGGCGCGGAGACCGGCCGCCGCCTCTTCCGCAACCCCGGCGGTCCGATCTTCCGCTTCCCCTTCTTTGAGGTGGACGTCGACTATGGCCAAGACCCCCTGGTGCGGAGTGGCGTGCCCAAGACGGTGCGCCTGACGCTGCACAACACCCATCGCGCCCAGGCCATCCTCAACCTGCGTTGGTACGCCCCGGAAGGGTGGGCCGTGTCGCCGGCGCCGGTGGGGGCGGTGCAGGTTCTCCCCGGGCACCTGGCGGGGCCGAGGGTCATCGCGTTTACCCTGTTGGCCGAGCGCGTCGACGTGCCGCTGGCCCGCTTGGTGGTGGAGCTCACCAGCGAGGGCCGCCCCACGGCGATGCTGGTGCCGATCACGCTGCTGAACGGCGACCTGCTCCCGGCCGCCGACGATATCCACTGACCCACCTGCCCAGGAGGCACGCCGGGAGATGAGCAGCAGTCACCGTCCGAACCCAGACGTTGCGGGAGGCGCGCGCCCCAACGTCCTTGTCATCCACGCGGACCAGCACCGCCGCGAGTGCCTCGGGGCTTACGGCAATCGGGAGATCCGCACGCCTCATCTGGACAACCTGGCCCGGGACGGCGTCCGCTACGACAACTGCTTCTGCCCCTTCCCGGTGTGCACTCCGTCGCGGTACTCGCTCCTCTCGGGGCTGTACGTGCATGAGCACCGCGGCGTGACGAACCGCTCTACCATGCTCCCGGGCACGCCGACCTTTGCCAGCCTGCTGGCCGGTGCCGGCTACCGCACCAGGGCCGTGGGCAAGATGCACCTGACGCCGACCTACTGCGACGTGGGCTTCCAGGAGATGTACCTGGCCGAGCAGGACGGCCAGGGCCGCTGGGACGACGACTATCACCGCTGGTTGCGCGACCGCGACCTGGTCGACGTCAACGACCTGGAGGATCAGGAGCGCACCTACCGAGAGCAGGCGCCCGCAGAGTACTGGGAGACCTTCGGCGCGCTCCCCTCGAACCTCCCCGAGGAGTGCCACTCGACGACCTGGATCGGCGAGCGCGCCCTCGAGGCGCTCGAGGGGTGGGGGCCCGGCGGCAACCTGCTCATGGTGGGGTTCATCAAGCCGCACCACCCTTTTGACCCGCCCCGCCCCTGGGCCGGCATGTACGACCCACGCTACCTCACCCTGCTGCCCGGCTGGACGGACGGAATCCCCCCGCAGGACGCGGCCTACAGCCAGGGGTACTTCCCTGACGAGCGGCTGAGCAGGGATTCCCTGCGGCGCGTGATGGCCTACTACTATGCGACCATCTCCCAGGTCGACTTTCAGGTGGGCCGACTGCTGGAGGCCCTCAAGCGCCGGGGGCTGTACGAGGATACGATGGTCGTCCACACCTCTGACCATGGTGACTATATGGGGTTCCATCACCGCATCCTGAAGGGGAACCACCTCTACGACCCCCTCGCGCGGGTGCCGCTCCTGGTCAAGTGGCCGCGGCAGACGACTCGGGGCCTCGCGTCGGGCCGCCTGGCCAGCACCGTGGACCTGGCGCCGACCATCCTGGGGGGCGTTGGCCTTCCGCCCGCCCCGGGGATGAGCGGGCTCGACCTGGCCGGCAGCGAGGAACGCGACGTGGTCTTTTCCCAGTCGAACGGTGGCGAGCTGATGGCGCGCACCGCACGGCACAAGTTGCTGCTCAACCATCGGCAGCCGGAGCGCAGCCTGCTCTTCGACCTGGTCGCTGACCCGGCCGAGCTGCACAATCTCAGCGACGAACCGACGATGGCGCCCCTGCGCGCGGAACTGACGGCGCTGCTGCGAGACTGGCTCCCGCAGCCCGACTATCCGCCCCACGTGCGCGCGGACGCGCCCATGATCGACCAGCCCAACGCGCGCGAGGGCGCCGACCGGCGGGGTGAGATCATGGCCTACTATGACCGCGGCATGCGGTCGGCGCGATCCGTCTAGGGTGGTTGGGGCCAACTATGGGGGACGACAGAACCGTGAAACTAGCCAACGAACTGCGGGGCCGCATCCGCACGATGCTCGGCATCCCCACGGAGCGGTGCCCGCTGGACGCGGAGCCGCGCGGCGCCTTTGAGCGGGACGGCATCACCGTCGAGCGCTGGGTATACACCAGCGAGCCGGGCTCGCGCATCCCCGCCGTGCTGTACAGGCCCAGCCGCCCGGCGGGGAGGATGCCGGCCGTGGCCCTGACCTTCGGGCATGGCGGGTCCAAGAGCGAGACCGACTACAACTACATCGGCCAGGTGTTCGCCAGGATGGGCGTGGCCTGCCTGGCGGCGGACCCGATCGGGGAGGAGGAGCGCCACATCTCGGGCGCCATGCACACCCGCGCCCACGACCCGCTGGAGGTCTGCGAGCGCGCTGACCGGGCCGGCCGGCTCATCATGGGCAAGCTGGTGTACGACACGATGCGCGGGCTGGACTTTCTGGAGAGCCGTGCCGACGTGGATTCCTCTCGCCTCGGCGTGGCCGGCAACTCACTGGGGGGCTGCAAAGCCACCTGGATGGCCGCGCTCGATACGCGCCTCAGGATGGCGATCGTCTCCGGTTGGGCGTATGATGATGTGGTCGTCGCGAGCAAACCGTGCCAGGGGCAGCCCATCGCGCGGATGCGGGAGATGTGCAGTTGGGCCGAGTTCATGGCCTTGGCCGCGCCGCACTGCGCGCTCCTGGTAATGAACGGCGCCGCGGACGTCATCATCGACAAGACGGGCGATGGCCGCGCCTGGCGGGGGACCCGCGAGACGGTGGCCGCGGCGCACCCGGCCTGGGCCGCCCACGGCGCCGAGGACCGGCTGGCGTGCTGGTTCCAGCCCGGCGGCGGGCACCGGCCCTACCCGGCCGCGCCGGCAGCGCTCGAGTGGCTGCACCGGCACCTCGGGACGCCCGGGTGGACGCTGGAACAAATCCGGGCGCTGCCCACGCTCAACTACGGCCAGTGGGCCGACGCGCACGGCGTCACCTTTGAGGCGCTCTACGGCACGCCGCTGCACCTGCGGGGCGCGCAACTCGTGGACCTGGGCCTGCGGCCCATGCCTCGCGAAGACCTGGCCTGCCTGCGGCCGGAGGAGCGCGGCGCGCCCGAGTATACCCTGGAAGGCTGGTTGGCGCAGATTGCACGGTAGGCGGCGCGGCGCACCACGCGGGGAACGGGTGGATCGGTCCGTCGACTGTGGGGATAGGACGAGAGGGCGGGGGAGGCTGGCCCGCCCAAAGGAGAGGCTCGCGTGAACAAGCGGACGATTCTGGCGGTACTGGCCGTTCTGGCGCTCCTGGGGGCGGGCTGCGGATTCCTGCGCAACCTCGACACGCCCGAGAGCCGCCTACTGGGGCACTGGGTGACCAACAAGGGTGCCAACCTCTACTTTGGCCCGCTGGTGAACGACCAGGGCTCACTGATCGTCGTCCCCGAGAAGGGCGAGCGGCAGAACTACCTGTACCGCGTGATCAGCCAAGACCTGGAAACCGACGAGGTGACGGTGGAGGTCACTGCCGAGGGGCAGCCCGCCGAGGAGCGCGTCTACCGCATCCCGGAGGACGGCATTTTCATGCGCGAGCAGACCGAGCCGCTGCCCGACGAGGAAAAGACCGAGTATATCTATGCCGATACCGACTCGCAGCCGTCCCCCTACGTCCAGACGTTAGCGGCCGAGACGGCCCAGAAGTAGCGCGCAGGGGCGCGCTGCGCCCCTGGACCTGCGCGGCACGGGCGGCCCGGTGAACGGGCTGCAGGCGTGCGCTAGAGTGAAAGGGCGTCCCCTGATGGGGACGCCCTTGTCGTCCTGCTCAGGCGAGGTAGCGGCCAAAGAAATCGCGCGACTTGTTCCCGCCCCAGCCGTGCTCGCCGGGGTGCAGGTCAAGCGACAGCCTGTCGGACGCGCCGGCCGCCTCATAGATACGCTCCAGCTGCCGGTAGCAGGCCAGGGCGTTGTCCACACGGAAGCAGGTATCATAGACGCCGATGTCGATCAGCAGCGGCCGCGGCGCCAGCAGGCCCTGGAGGTCGGGCAGGTCCACCAGCTTGTACAGGCCGGGGGCCACCTGCATCCCGCAGTAGTTCACGTCGTTGATGCCGAACATGGCCCACAGGTCCGAGTAGCAGATGATCTCAGTGGCCTTGAAGCGCTCGTCGCAGAAGGCCATCCAGAGAGTCATCGTCCCGCCGCCGGAGAGGCCCATGACGCCGAGGCGGTCGCCGTCGACGGCGGGGTGTTCCTGGATAAAGTCGGTGGCGGCCATGCCATGGGCGACGTTGATCGACAGCGACGTCATCCCCAGCATGGTGGCGTGCAAGTAGTAGATGTTGCACCAGTCGCGGTTGCGGTTGGTGTTCAGGAAGTGAGGTTTGTTCGAGTCGTTCCGCTCACCAAAGCCGATCCAGTCGATCGCGTAGGTGACATAACCGGCCTGGGCCATCTGCCGCCCATAGTCGTACTGATGCTGGGCGATGTTGGCCAGCAGGTCCGGGGTGGAGCCGTTGCCCATCACCGGTTCTTTGCCGTAGGGGCCGTGGCCGTGGCAGCAGAGGATGGCCGGGCGCTTTTCGCCCTCTGCCAGGCCAGCGGGGATGTTGACGACCAGGGTGGCTGAGATATGGCGCGAGACGTCGATGACCCAGCGCTGTTTGCGCAGGCCGTCCTCCTCCCACTCGGCCAAGAGCTCGGGGTTGAGCGGGACGCGCTCCGGCCAATCGCCCAGGGTGGCCAGCACCTTGGGTGCGGCCTCGGCCTTCCAGGCGGCAAAGCCGGCGGCGCCCCGGTCACCAAACTGGTAGGTCGGAACGTGATCGGCGGCCAGGCGGACGAACATCTCCTGTGGACTAAGGTTGCGATCGGTCATGGTCAGAATCCCTCCCCTATCGCTCGGCTGATTTGGGTACGACCCGCTCCACTTCTGCACGTTCGGACTGCTACCTTGAGGCACTGATACTCGGAGATGACGTGCCTCGCTGAATGGGTGTGCGACGGTACCGATGCCCTATATCTTGCGCCTGGTCCCTGGCGCGGCAGAAGCCTGAGATCAACCCCAGTGTGTAACCTAGAGGCCAGGCTGACGCCTCGAACGGAAGCCTCGAGTACCGCCCGCGCCGTAGGATACCACGCTCTGACGAGGCGCGCCAGGACGTCTAGGGCCCTGCGCACGTTGCAGCGGCCTGACGGCCCCGGACGCTGGCCGCCGCTCCGCGCATCGACACAGGTGGTGTGGCTGTGCGGGCGCGCAGCACCGGCTCGCTCCCGATGGCCTACGCCGAGGAGCAGCGGCTCCACGGCGAGCTGGCCGCGGGAGCCGCGCCCTGCTGTGTGAGCGCGGCGCGCGTCGGCGGCGCGCCGACCGATCGCGACGCCCTTTGATGTGAGCCGCGATCGCCAGCCTCACCAACCCCGGCGTCTTCCCGCCGCCAGCGTCTCGATACCTGGGATTCTGAAGGCGGCGCCCCAGCGGCTGGCGGCGAGGGGCTCCCGGCCTCAGCAAAGAAGAGCGACGCCAAGGCGAGGCACTCTAGAGGGGTCCTTTGGTCCGACGCCGCTGGCGATGCTATACTAGCGCAGTGTCTAGCATAACGACGCGAAAGGACCCCGGGTGACCATCACAGGAACCGACCGCCGCATCGAACGCACCCTTCTCATCGATGCCGACGATACCCTCTGGGAAAACAACATCTACTACCTGCGCTGCACGGCGCGCTTTGCGGGCCTCATGGAATCGCTGGGGCTCGATGGCCAGCGCGCCCGGCGCCTGCTGGAAGCCGCCGAGCGCGAGGTGATCCCGGCCATGGGCTACGGCCCGGAGGGGTACATCCAGGCCGTCGGCCTGGCCTACGAGCGCCTGGCCAGCGAGGCTGGCCTGACGCCCGACCCGGCTTACGCGCGCGAGGCCCGCGCCTGCGCCGAGGCGATCCTCGACGCGCCGATGGTGCTCCTCGAGGACGTCGCCTACGTTCTGCGGGCCCTGCGGCCCACGTCGCGCCTGGTGCTCGTCACCAAGGGGGACGCGGCACACCAGTTCAAGAAGCTGGAGCGTTCCGGGCTGGGTTCGCTCTTTGATGCCACCTACATCCTCGAGGAAAAGGACGCCGATGCTTACCGCCACATCCTGCGTGACCTCGGGCTGGACCGCGAGAGCACCTGGATGGTGGGCAACTCGCCCCGCTCCGACATCAACCCGGCCGTCGAGGCCGGCCTCGGAGCGGTGCTGATTCCCCACGACCACACCTGGACGGCGGAGGTCGAGCGGCTCGAGCGACCGGAGGTGGTGATCACGCTGAACGGCTTTTGCGATCTCCTGGAGCTCTTTACGATCGATGCGGGGTGTGCCTGATGACGGCGTCTATGGCAAAGGTGGCAACGAACGGGACGGCCCTGACCGGCGAGCTGGAGGGCCTCGTGCGCGAGACCTACCTGCTCTGGGAGCCGGGCTGGGTGAACTTTAACTGGCGGGGCTACACCTACGACCACGTCCAGCGCGTCCGTGGCCTGGCGCACACCCTCTGCCTACGCGAAGGGGGCGACCCCCGCGTGGTGGAGCTGGCTGCGTTGCTGCACGATATTACCAAGGCCTACGACGGCGACTATGTGCTGGACGCGGCGGGCAAGCGCGCCGTCGACGCCAACGGCTACTGGCAGAACGACGTGCGCCCTCCGGTCGGGGGGAACGAGGTCACCCGCCTGTTCGACCGCCTCGGTCTGGCCGGGCAGCTGCACAGCGACTCGGGGGCCCGGGTGGCCTACGAGCTCCTGCGGGCCCGCGGTGTGGACGAGCCGCTGGCCGCGGCGGTGGCGCGTACCATCCAGGACCACCTACGCCCGCCCGAGGATGCCAGCGTCGAGAGCCGCTGCCTCTACGACGCCGATACCGTCGACGCGAACATCGGCCTGCCGGCCTTTGTGCGCAATATCTACATCCACCTGCACTTTCGTGATGAGCGCAAGCGGCCCGACGAGGCCCCGACCGACCTGCTCCTCCGCGACGCGCCGCTCGACTACCTTGGCCCCTACGTGTGCGACCGTCTGCCGACCTGGTCGGCGGGCAAGCGCACCGACTTTATCCCCAAGCTGCTAACGGGGGCCGCCGTCGAGGTGGCCGAGCGGAGGCTGGTTCGGCTCGAGCGCGCCTGGGCGTGCTTCCGCGCCGAGCTGGACGAGTTCCCCCTGGCCAGCGCGCGGGGCTGCTTGGCGGCCGTGCTCTATCTGATGCGCCACCGGGAAGAGCCGTCCATCGACGAGAACGTCGCCTACCTGGCCAACGGCTGGCTGCACGAGGGGCCCCGCACGCCAGAGGTCGCCGCGCTGGTGCGCGACCTGGCCGCCGAAGTGCGCGGCATCGAGTAAGGCCAAGCGGCCCCCACAGTGCGCGGGGGCCGCTCGCTTCGCGGGGCAGGGCGGGCTCAGCCCCAGGCGGGCGCCGGGGGCAGGTACTCCTTGCGCACCTTGGCGACGTAGGAGTAGAGCGGGTCGACGAACTGGGTGCAGCGCGCCTCGAGGATCTGGCCGAGGAGGAGGAAGGCGTCCGGCTCGGCCATGCCGTAGGAATCCGCCAGCCAGTAAATGAGCTGCTCGACGGCGATGCGGAAGGCGTCTTCGGCGGGGCGG
>JAAZBY010000650.1 GCA_012513595.1 Chloroflexota bacterium | reverse complement strand
CTGCTCGCGCATGACCTGGCCCGTCACCTCATCGCCGTACGGCACGATCCACCCGCCGTAGGAAAAGCCACCGCTGGTATCTTCCTCTGGCCCCCCGGGCCCCTGGATGACGCCATCCAGGGTGATGAACTCGAGAACGATGAGTTTGCGCATGGGTTAGTCTCCCTGCGTGTATCGACGAAACTGGCTACAGCGCTGAACGTCCCGAAGCAGCATGTCTCCGATCAACGAAGCTTTGGCAATGGCCATAGTCGCCCGCGGTCACGGGCCGGGTTCTGCGAAGTTGGGCGCTGATGTTACTCGAGTTGGGCCAGGACCTGGCGCCTGTAGTCCTCTTGCCCGACAAAGTGGCTATAGTGGGTCACCTGGACAAGGCGTGAGTACTCGCCAGGGTTCAGAATCTGCCGGGCCAGCCTGGCAGCGTCTGCTCCAAAGGCGATGATCTCCGGCTTCCCGACGCCCAGGTCCCGCAACTCGGTACGCAGTAGCTCAGCGCTCAGGTCGAGAATCTCCGGGCTCTGCCGAACCGTGGTCATCACACTTGCTGACTGCTTGTCGACAAGGAACTTGACCACGTCGGTCATGTAGGCCCCATAGTACCGGGTGCCCTCAAAAGCGAACCGAATCTTGTAGTCATTGGCTTGCGGGTAGTTCGGGTGGAAGTTGCCAAAGAGAACCGACACGGGTCGCGAAATGTTCAGCCCCAGCATTACTACGGCAGGGTTGAGTGTCAGCAGCAGTTGGGGATTCGCATCGGGGTCAAGGACCCGCATGTTGCCCACGTTCGACTTTGGAGTCGAGCCCACTTGCGCCCATACCGCCCAGCTTGCGTATCGTCCGTGCTTTTCCTTGATTGCATCGAATTGCCGCCGACTGACCAAGTGGTGCTCCGCCGAATGCCTAATGCGAAAAGACACACGTCACCCTCCACTTACCGTGCGCTGGCCGAACCGACACCCTGGAATACAGTCCTCTACAGCTCTTTCCTCATCCAGTACCTCCGGTGCCCCGGCGGAAAGTCGTCCAGCGTGCCATACACCTCGTACCCATGGCGCCGGTAGAACTCGGGCGCCTGAAAGCTAAAGGTGTCCAGGTAGGCGTGGGTGGCGCCGCGCCCCCGGGCCTCGTCCTCGGCCAGGGTCAGCAGACGGTGACCATACCCCTGCCCGCGCAGCTCCTCGCGCACGAACAGCAGGTTGATGTAGAACCAGCCCCAGTGGGTCTCGCCGATCAGGCCCCCGGCGAGCCCGCCCTCGGGGGCGGTGAGTACATAGCAGAGCATCTTGCCCTGGCTGCCGCCCGCCTGTTGCGTGTTGTACTCGTGGATGCCGCCGCCGATGACCTCCCACATGGCGTCATCGGGCCTCTCGACCGAGACGATCGTGTACTGCTCAGCCATGGACTCTGCTCCCATCCTTTCGGTCCGGGCGACCATCCATCTTTGGTCGAACCGGCCACCGTCTGCGCGTACAAACGGTGGCCGGCTATAGCCCTATGCTGCCTCGTTCTTAGCCGCTAACTCAAACTCAACGCTCAACCTCAGCTCATCTGCACGGTGACGATCTTTTTGCCGCCGAATGGCACGGTCACCGCGCCGTCGACCACCGGCAGCTCGACGCTCAGCAGGGTGCCCTCGAGGTTCGCCAGTTGGGCACAGGTGTAGCCTGCCGCCTCGGTCAGGCAGAAGGTGGCGTTGACCGGCTCGACGCCCGGGTTGAACGCCCTGATCTCGAGCGTCTCCCCGCGCTGTTCCACCGAGGTGATCACCACCGGGCCGTCGACGGTCAGCAGGCCACCACACATGGCCAGGCCTGCGCCGTCCGATACCTGGCGCACCTGCTCGCCGTCCACGGGCTGGAGCTGGGCGGCCTTGATGCCGCAGGCCAGCCGGTCCGCCAGGCGGTAGAGCGTGGCGCGCTCGGCGGCCGTAGCGGGCACGCCCGTGAGCGGCGCGATCCAGTAGCGGAAATGCAGGTCGCCCTGCAACTGGCCCTCGGGCTCGCCGGCGGTGTTGACCGTGCGGCGCGTGGCGCGGAAGAGGGTCAGCGCCAGCGGCCGCTCGGGCAGGTCGCGCATGGCGGTCTCAAGCAGGCCCTCGCTGATCACGGCCAGGCCCCGCGTCCCGTCCGCCACGGCGGACCAGGTGCGCTGCGGCTTGCTCTCGATCTCCAGTTCGCGGTAGAGGTGGTTGTCGGCGCGGATCGCGATGGGACGCTCCACGACGTCAAAGGGCGTGTCGGCCAGCCAGGTGTCCGTGTCGGCGCCCGAGGGGAACAGCACCCGCAGGCGATGGTCCATGGCGTGGTTGTGCACCGTGCTCTCGACCTCGACGTGCGCGGCGCCGGGCCGCAACGAGATCAGGCTGTCGATCACTAACTCGGTCTGCGCCTCGGTCCTAACCATGTCCTTGAAATCGAAAGCGGCGGGCACCTCCAAGCGCGTGCGTACGCGGAAGGTGGTCAGGAAGGGCCCATCGTGCACAAGCGCCACCGCGGCGGGGGAGGCGGTGCTGACATAGGCCTGGTCGTTGACGGCCACGCCGTGGTACCACCCGTCGCCGATGTCGGCGATGTCCTCAAAGGTCAGTAGCCGGCTGTAGCCCTGGCCGGTGCGCTTGTCCACCAGCGACAGCGAGCCGTTGCTCTCGATGGTCACGGCGAGGTGCTCGTTCTCCATCGAGCGCTCGCTGGTGGCCAGGCCGGGCACGGCGGGATGGCGGGTGGGCTCGCGCGGCGCGGCGGGGCGCACGGTGTAGGTGGCATAGCCCGCGGCGGGGATCTCGGCCGGCAGCGATACGCCCACATGGTTGACGCGGAAATGCTGGACGGTGCCCCGGTCGTAGACGCGCCCCGAGGGCTGATT
>JAAZBY010000649.1 GCA_012513595.1 Chloroflexota bacterium | reverse complement strand
GAAAAGGCGAGCGCCATACGCTTCCGCCCATTCACTTTGTGAAGTATATCACAGAAACAACCGAAGTCAAAGGCCAAGGGCCACAGCGTCGGGGGCTGCTGCAGCG
This sequence comes from Chloroflexota bacterium, assembly GCA_012513595.1. The sequence continues at coordinate 2,854 of JAAZBY010000649.1, read as the reverse complement.
CCGTGCGGTCGGTTGCCTCGCGGGGCCGAGGCTGGCTAGCCTCGGTAGAGCCTCTGGGCGTAGTCTCGCCCCAGGATGACGATCACGTCCGCGTCGGAGGCGATCTCGGTCGAGTGACGCACGGCCGCAGGGTCGATCAGGAAAAAGTCGGCCAACGCGGCCACCGTGTACTCCTTGCCGTCACGGTCAATGATGATCGTTTCAGCATAGTCAAAGCGGTCAGCGTTATCGTAACGCACCACGTTGAACCCCTCTGCCCGCAGCGTGTCGGCGGTATCGGCGGCCAGGTTGGCCTCCAGACTGCCGTTCAGCAGGGCGATGCGCGCCCCCTCGTCGGCCAGGCCGGCACGCAGCAGGTCGGGGAGATCGTCGTTCAGGCCCACGGAGGGGAACAGCTCGCGAACCAGGTTGCGCACCTTGGTCCAGTCGGCAACCTCGACCATGGCCCCGCTTTCCAGCGTGGCGGTGCTGGTCATCGAGTTGTCGATGATGGCATGGCGGATGCTGTCACGGTCTATGTCTTTGGCCAGCTCGGCCAGAGTGATGATGTCTTTCAGCGGCAGGTCGGTGTAGAGCGACTCGCCCAGCAGGTCCAGTAGGCTGGGGATGCGCGACACCGGAAAGTCGAGGCTGAGCACCTTGTCGCGCGCAGCGAGGATCACCTGCTGCTGGCGGGCCATACGGTCATAGTCGCTCGTCGAGTGACGTGAGCGGGCATAGCGCAGCGCCGTCTGGCCGTCCATGGGCTGGACGCCGGCCGGGATGTCCAGCACGAACGTGCCATAGTTCTCGTCGGGGTATTCCGCATCGTAGATGCGCTCGGGCACGTCGATGGTGATGCCGCCGATCGCGTCGATGATCTGCTCAAAGCCGGTGAAGCTCACCCGCACGGCCCGGTGCACCGGGATACCCAGGTTGTGCTGCACGGTCTTCTTGGCCAGGGCGATACCGCCGCCCGGGTAGTCATAAATGTCACCGTACACGTGCGCGGTGTTGATGCGGTCTTCGCGGTAGCCAGGGATCGAGACCCACAGGTCGCGGGGGATCGACAGCATCGAGGCGGTCTTGTTGCTGAGGTCCACCGAGAGGAGCATCATCGTGTCGGTACGGAAGGGACCCTGTTCCCCCTCGCGCTTGTCGATGCCGAGAAGAAGGATGTTGAGGCGCTCCTTGCGCGCCACGAGGTCCGGCAGGTCCTGGCCCGGCAGATACACCGGCAGGGGCACATCACCGCGGATCGGCAGGGAGTTGGGCAGGATCGGCAGCGTGGTGCGCGCGACAAAGTCCCGCAGTGTGGTGAAAAACAGAAAGCCCGAATACAGGGCGCCTGAGACGAGCGCAACGCCTGCGACCGTCAGGACCGCCTGCATCACCCTGGACCAGATACCCGGCTTGGCCAGCACGGTGTCGATCTGACGCGACGTATCCCTGGATAGCTCTGCCATATTGCTCCGATTATAGCATCTGCGTGCCGTACGACCAAGGCACGGCTGTGGCCGTCCTAGTTGGCAGGCAAGCCCGCGGTGAGTACACTATCTCACATACCAAACGAGTAGGCGCTAGTTCCCGGAGGGACTTTCGCATGGACCGTAAACAGGGCTCCCGAGCCGGCCGCGCGCGGCTCCTCTTTGGGGCGTTCTGCTGTGTCGCCCTGCTGGCCCTCGGTTCCGGCCAGTGGGCGGCAGAGCCTGTTGACGCACTCCAGGTGCGCTCCACCGTGCCGTCACGAACGCCGACTCCGCAGCCCGGCGACTCGCAACCGGCGCCGGTGGTGTCGACAACGCCGACCGTCACCCCGACGGCCACCATCACCCCGACCATCTCGCCCGCGCAGGTGCTGCCGCATGTGGGCGCCATGCACGGGGAACAGGCCCTGCCCGGGGTGCCCAGGCTCCCCTAGAGACGCCGGCTGAGCCGGTCAGGTTCCCCAGCCCCTTGCAGGCCGGCCGTACGTCTAGCGGCCGGCGAGGGGCTTTCTGCCGAGTACCCAGTACCCCTCCCGCAGAGTGACCCCCAGCCCCTCGGCGAGCTCTCCGCGCCAGGTGGTCAGCGCCACGGGGCGCTCGTCCGTGGCCAGCCCGGCGAGGTCCGCCAGCGGGCAAGGCGTCGTCAGCCCCGGGAGCGCCGCCCGCGCGGCGATCTGGGCGGCGTACCACGGCTGCTGCCACAGGTCCCCATCCACAACCAGGAGGTCCTTCCGGCGCCCCTCGGCCCACTGCAGGTAGGCCAGGGTGAAGGTATGCCGGTCGTCCCCGGTGATGACCAGGGCCCCCGGGGGCAGCGCCTCGGCGACGTCGCGTGCCCAGTGGAACGCCTCCCGGTCGGCGGAGGCATCGACGACGGTGACGTTCGAGGCCACCGCCCACCCGGCCGGCGCGCACAAGAGCACCACGCCGAGCGCGCTGCACGCCCAGGGCGGCATGCTGCGCCGGGCGCGCAGCCACGCCCAGGACTCTGCCAAGCCCTCGGCGGCCCATAGCGTGCCCACCAGAAAGGCTGGGATCAGGTAGGCGGTCGAGTCTCTCGTCGCGTACCCCAGGGCATAGAGTGTGTAGGCGGCAAAGATGGCGCCCAGCGCGGCGCCCCGGCGGCGGTCCCGCTCCCACAGGAGGCGCCCGCCCAGCAGGCCGAACGCCAGGGTGTGCCAGCCCGCCTGGGCGCCCCATAGCCGCGCCCAGTACGACAGGCGCGCCGGCAGGGCAGCCAGCGACAGGCCGAACGCATAGCCGTGGTAGAGCCGCCCGCTGACCAACCACCAGAAGCCGCGCAACGTATCGGGCTGCCCCCAGCACACCGGTGGCCGCGACCTCGCCGCCAGCGGCAGGTAGATGTAGACGCCCAGCCCCACCATCAG